>NZ_JBEZED010000014.1:0-225211 GCF_040648675.1 Micromonospora sp. NPDC049101
GGGGGGGGTTACTGGAGGGTTTGGGTGACCTTTTCGGTGGTCTGGCGGCTGGCCACCTTCGTTGGGTCGAGGTTGGCGTTGAGGACCACGGTGGCGGCCCGGGTCAGGGGGGCCAGCAGCCAGTCGACCGGGTCCGGGTAGCGGGCGGCGTCGACGAGGACCCGAGCGCCGGGCTCGATGCCCAACTCGGTGGCGCGGGCCTCGGCGCGGGCCAGCAGGTGGGCGTCGGTGGGGCCCGGACCGGGCTGCGGGCTGAAGTGGTCGCCGTGCCGGCGTACCTCGACCACGTAGTCGGCGAACCCGGGCGGCACCTGCCGGAGCGGGACGGCGAGCGGGGCCAACCCGAGGGCGTAGCGTTCGTCGGCCGGCCAGGACTGGGCCTCGTCCAGCCGGTCGGCGGCGGCGAAGAGCACGTCCACGTCACCCGGTGTGTCGACGACGCTCAGCTTGGCCGACCAGCAGCCCAGCAGCACCGCAGCGGTCTGCCAGTGCGGTGGCAGCAGCACACCGGCCGGCGTGCCGGGGGCGAGGCCGACCTCGTCGACGAGCAGGTTGGCGGTCTTCGCCACCCAGTTCGCCAGGGTGGCGCCGGAGAGCTCGGTGCGGTCACCGCTGGCATCGTCGTACCAGGTGAGCAACGGTCGGGTCGGGTCGGTCGCGATCGCGTCGGCGAACACCCGGGCAATGTTGTCGGCCATCGGCGCGAACGATACGCCAGTGCGGGCCGTACTGAATGTCGATGACAACTCGGCGTACCGTCGGGTCGCAGTCAGCGTGGCCCCCGCGCCCCGGCGTAGGCTTGACCCCCGGAGTGTTGTTCCCCACAGACCCGCCAGTGCAAGGAGTCGCCCCGTGACCGCCGGTCGCCCGCCCCGCGTGCTCATCGACGCCACGAGTGTCCCCACCGACCGTGGTGGTGTCGGTCGATATGTCGATGGTCTGCTCGGTGCCCTCGGCAAGGTGTGCGGGTCGGGGGTGGAGTTGGCGGTGGTCAGCCTCCGCACCGACCTGGAGCGTTACACCCGGATGCTGCCCGGCGCGGAGATCATCCCGGCGCCGGCCGCCGTGGCGCACCGTCCGGCCCGGCTCGCGTGGGAGCAGACCGGCCTGCCGCTGCTCGCCCAGCAGGTGGGTGCCGACGTGCTGCACTCGCCCTTCTACACCTGCCCGCTGCGCGCCGGGTGCCCGGTCACGGTCACCGTGCACGACGCGACGTTCTTCACCGAGCCGGAGCACTACGACAAGTCCCGCCGCACGTTCTTCCGCAGCGCCATCAAGACTTCGTTGCGCCGCGCCGACCGGGTGATCGTGCCCAGCAAGGCCACCCGGGACGAGCTGATCCGGTTGCTCGACGCCGACCCGACGCGGATCGACGTGGCCTACCACGGTGTCGACCAGGCCGCCTTCCACGCCCCCACCGAGGAGGAGAAGGCCCGGGTCCGGGCCCGACTGGGGCTGGGCAACAGCAGCTACGTCGCCTTCCTCGGCGCCAAGGAGCCGCGGAAGAACGTGCCCAACCTGATCCGCGGCTGGGCGCGTGCGGTGGCCGACCGCGTCGACCCGCCGGCCCTGGTGATCGCCGGTGGCCAGGGGCACGACGACGACATCGACCGGGCGGTGGCCGAGGTCCCGTCGCACCTGCGTCTGCTGCGCCCCGGCTACCTGCGCTACGCCGACCTGCCCGGTTTCCTCGGCGGTGCGCTCGTCGCCGCCTATCCGTCCTACGGCGAGGGGTTCGGGCTGCCGATCCTGGAGGCCATGGCGTGCGCCGCCCCGGTGCTGACCACGCCGCGCCTCTCGCTGCCCGAGGTGGGCGGCGACGCGGTCGCGTACACCTCGGAGGACGCGGAGCAGATCGGCATCGATCTGGCCGCGCTGCTCGACGACGAGCAGCGACGGTTGTCGCTGGCGAAGGCCGGTTTCGACCGGGCCAAGGAGTTCACCTGGGAGTCCAGCGCCGAGGTGCACATCACCGCCTGGAGTCGCGCCCGTTCGTGACCCCGGGCCCCTGGTGGTGACCCGTGCCACTGCCAGCAGGTGCGTCGGGCATGATGTGCGGATGCTTTATGCGGTCATTCCGGCAGGTGGCAGCGGCACGAGGTTGTGGCCGTTGTCCCGCGCCGGCCATCCCAAGTTCCTCCACCCGCTGACCGGCACCAGCTCCTCCCTGCTCCAGGCGACCGTGGAGCGGCTCGCGCCGCTGACCACACCGGATCGGACCCTTGTGGTCACCGGTGCGGCACACGTCGCGGCGGTGGCTCGGCAGCTGACCGGTCTGCCCGAGGAGAACATCCTGGTCGAGCCGTCCCCACGGGATTCCTGCGCGGCGATCGCGCTGGCCGCGGCGGTGATCGCGGTACGCGACCCGGACGCGGTGATGGGCAGCTTCGCGGCCGACCACCTGATCGGCGACCCGGGGAGCTGGGTCCGTACCGTTCAGGAAGCGGTCCGGGGTGCCGAGCAGGGGATGCTGATGACGGTCGGGATCACCCCGACCCGCGCGGAGACCGGCTACGGCTACCTGGAGACCGGCGAGGAGACCGACGACGCCCCCTGGCGGCCGGTGACCGAGTTCAAGGAGAAGCCCGACGCCGAGGTGGCCGAGGCGTACGTCCGTTCGGGCCGGCACCTGTGGAACGCGAGCATGTTCGTGTGGCGGGTGGACGTCTTCCTCGCCGAGCTGGCCCGCCAGCAGCCGGCGTTGCACGCTGGCGTCACCGCGATCGCCGCCGCGTGGGGCACCCCGGAGCAGGACGAGGTGCTCGGCGCGATCTGGCCGACGCTGCCGAAGATCTCCGTCGACTACGCGGTGATGGAGGGCGCGGCCACCGCGGGTCGGGTCGCGACAGTGCCGGGTGACTTCGGTTGGAACGACGTCGGCGACTTCCACACCCTCGGTGAGGTGCTGCCGGCCGACGAGGCGGGCAACGTGGTGCTCGGCACCGACGCCAAGCCCGGTGTGCTCCTACGGGACAGCGCCAACCTGGTGGTGGTGCCGCAGTCCGGTCGGCTGGTGGCCGTCCTCGGGCTGCGTGACCTGATCGTGGTGGACACCCCGGACGCGGTGCTGGTCTGCCCGCGCGACCAGGCCCAGGGCGTCAAGGCCCTGGTCGACGAGCTCAAGGCGCGAGGCGAAGAGGGCTACGTCTGAGGGCCGCGAGGGCCGGTGCGACAAGTTGCGCGGTCCCGCCGGCCAGCGGCTCGGGCAGTTGATCCGGCGGGAACCAGCCCAACTCCTCGGCCTCGTCGCTGATCTGCTCCACCGCACCGGGCGGCGCGACCACGACGAACCGGACGTCGAAGTGACGCGAGCCGCCCTGGCAGAGCACCTCGTGCACGTCGACATCGATCGGCACCGGGTCGATGCGCAGGTCGGCGATCCCGGACTCCTCGGTGGCCTCGCGGAGCGCGGCGGCCACCAGGGTCTGGTCGACCGGCTCGCAGTGCCCGCCGAGCTGCACCCAGAGCCCGAACTTGACGTGCAGACAGAGCAGCACCCGGGTGCCGGTGGCGTCCAACACCAGCGTGCTCGCGGTGATGTGTCCGGGGCGGTGTTGCCGGCTCATCGCGATCGGCCCGGCGTCGAGCAACGCGAGGGTCCGGTCCCTCGCCGCGGCCGCCCCCGGGCTGGTGGGCTGCCAGCCTTCGAGGAGCGCGACGGCGTCGGAGTGCAGCGGCGCGTAGGTCTCGGGGTCGGTCGGGTGGGCGGTGAGTGAGGTGTCGGGCACCCCGTCACTGTACGAGCGTGTGCTCCGTACGCTGGCGCGGTGACCCTGCGACTCGTCGAATTCGTGGTGGCCGGCAACGAGGCCAGCGATCTGCTGCCGGTGCGGTCGGCGGCGCTGCTGCGCGCGTACGGTGCGCGTCGGGGCTTCTGGACGGTGCTGGACGAGGGGCCGGTGGAGCGCTGCCTGGTGTTGCTGCTGGAACGGGACGACGGCGAGTGGACGTCCCAGCACGTGCGGGCGGACGCGGGCGTGGAGAACGGGCGGACCGAGGATGGTGAGGCGCTCGCCCACCACGACGGTTGGGTGTACGTCTTCGGCTCCCACTTCGGCTCGAAGGCTGGCCCGTTGCGTCCCCGGCGCGCCTTCGTGGCCCGCTTCCGGGAGGACGACGCGGCGGCCGGCCCGGTGCCGGTGCACGTGGTGCGGAACTCGTTCCGGCTGCACCGGGCGGTGAACGACGCTCTCGCCGGATCGCCGCTGACCCTGTTGCCACCGGGGGAACGGGTGCGGGCGCGGTTCATCGTCGAGACGTTGGCGAGGGGGACCGCCCGGGAGAAGCGCTGGGTGAGCCGGCTGGCCCCGGACGACCTGCCGTTGAACGTGGAGGCGGCGGCCTTCACCCCGGACGCGACGGTGCTGCTCGGGCTGCGGTTCCCGGTCACCGAGGCCGGTGAGCCGATCCTGGTGGAGGTGGCTGGTGTGCCGGACATGTTCACGGCGCAGCCGGCGTGGCCGCGGGCGTTGCGCGCGTACGCGTTGACCGGGGTCACCCCCGCGGGAAAGCTGACCGGGTTCCGTGCGATCACCCCGACGTCGGACGGCGGGTACGCGGCCGTGATCGGCTCGATCGACGCGCTGGGCAAGGGATCCGTGCTGCTCGACGACCATCCGGGCGGCGGTGACGTCACGTCTCGGCAGGTCCGCTTCCGGCTGCCGCGCGAGGGGTCGGACGACGCGTTTCGGCTGGTCGGGGAGTCGGTGGTGGACCTGGCGCCGTTCCACCACGTGGAGGGGCTGGCCGAGCTGGACGGGCGACCGTTCTACGTCACCGACGAGGATCACCGGGTCGCGCTCTGGGCCGGTTGAGTCGGATGGGTGACGCTGGGGCGGGATGACCGGACGGCACCTCTGCGGAGCAAGGGCCGCAGACCCTCGTGGTGCCGCCCGATCACCGGGGCCTCCCCGGGCCCGGTGCCCTCGGGCCGGCACGTCGAGGACGCACCGGCGCGGTGTTCGGGCACTGGAAGCATGGCGAAACGCTTCGGCGGCGTCGAGGTTTTTCAGTCCAGGCTTAAAGATGGAGATTAGTGCCGGCCGGGTAGAGTCGAACGGTCACCCGGCATCCCCCTGCTGGCGACACTGGAGCGCTCCATGCTGAAGATCCACTTTTCCGGGGAGGACATCCTCCGGACTCGGGTGGCGCCGGCGGCGGACCCGGTCTGGGAGCTGGTCCTCAGCCTGCACGCGTTACAGAGCCGCAACCGCGACCCGTTGACGGCACACTGGCGGCGCACGGTGTCTCAGGGGCTGCGTCAGGACGTCGCCTCCGAGCAGCTCCGGTTGCTCTTCGCGCTGAGCCCGCCGCGCGGCTACTTTCCCGACTTCCTCACCCCGTACGCCAGTGTCGACGGCTTCGAGGCCGGGCTGGACGCGCTCCGCAGCACCCCGACCGGGATGCTCCGGCGAGACCTGAGCGTGCTCGCCGCCGAGAACCAGCTGCCACCCTCTGCCGCCGCGCTGGCCCGGGGTGAGGTGGCGGTGCTGCACCACCTCGCGGACTCGATGGTGCAGTATCGATCATTGGCGATCAACCCCTACTGGAGCCGCATTCAGGCGGCAGTCGCGGCGGACCGGGCCCGCCGGGCCAGGGCGTTGCTCGACGGCGGTGTCGAGAGCCTGCTCACCAGCCTCCGACCGGCCATGCGCTGGGACGGTGGGGTGCTTGAGGTCCGCAACTACCCGCACAGCCGGGAGCTGCACCTCGACGGCCGAGGGCTGCTGCTGGTGCCGTCGTTCTTCTGTGCGGACACACCTGTCGCCCTGCTCGACCCGGCCCTGCCGCCGGTGCTGGTCTACCGGGTGGACCGCCTCGGCGGGCTGCTGTCGGTCGACGACACCGGGTCGACCCGGTCCGCTGCTGCCCGTGAGTCGCTCGCCGCGCTGCTCGGCCGCACCAGGGCGGCGGTGTTGGAGGCCAGCGACGAGGGCTGCACCACCGGTGAGGTCGCCCGCCAACTCAACATCTCACCGGCGGCGGCGAGCCAACATGCCACGGTGCTGCGCAACGCCGGCCTGCTGGTCAGCCACCGGGACCGCAACAGTGTGCTGCACACGCTGACTCCGCTCGGCCGGGCCATGCTGGACGCCTGACCCGCCACCGGCCACCGGGCCGGCCGGGTGACCCGGCCGTCTCCCACAGCGCGGGCGCGGCGCTCGCCGGGCCGGGTGAAACGGCCGTCTGCCAGAGCGCGAGCGCGGCGCTCGCCGGGCCGGGTGAAACGGCCGTCTGTCAGAGCGCGAGCGCGGCGCTCGCCGGGCTGCCGGGGGGCGGCGGCAACAGGGTCGAGCCGACGCCCTGGGCGGCCAGGGCGACGCGCAGTCGGTGCAGGTCGGCGCCGAAGCGCACCAGGCCGATCGGGTCGACGGGGGTCGGGGCCGAGCCGAGCAGCAGGGTGGCCCCGTCCGGCCACCCGGGCATCTCGGCGACCAGTCCGGCGCGTACCTCGGCCTCGTCGACCAGGGTGAAGACCGTGCCGGGGGCGACCACCTCGGCGACCGCGTCGATCGCCCGTCGCACCGCGGTCAGGTCGGCCGGCGAGGGGCCGGGACCGTCGCCCAGGGTGGCGGCGTCGGCGAGCCCGGCGGCGCGGGCCTCGGCGGTACCGAGCGCGAAGAGATCCTGCGCGGCGTCGCGGATCAGCGCCCGCGCGCCGCCGGCGTCGTCCGGGGTCGGGGCGGCGAGGTAGCCGCGCACGACCGCGACGGGGACCTGATCGCACTTGCCCTTGATCAGCTCGCCGGCACCCGCCAGCTCGTCCACCACGGCCATCTGGGTCAACTGAAGCTCGTTGCCGTACGGGTCGACCTCGCCCCGGTGGTCGCGGATGGCCGGCATCCCGGCCACGCCCAGCGCCACGTCGGTGAGCCCGTTGCGCCAGGGCCGGCCCATGGTGTCAGTGACGATCACGGCCACGTCCAGGTCGTAGCGCTCCCGCAACGCGTCGCGGAGCGCCCGGGCCGATGCGTCCGGGTCGACCGGCAGCAGCACCAGCTGGGTCTTGTCCACGTTCGACGCGTCGATCCCCGCCGACGCCATCACGAAACCGTGATGGGTCTGCACGATCCGGGTCGGCCCCCGACTGGCGACCACCCGGGCGGTCTCACCGGCCAGGACCTCGTCCCGTGCGGCCAGCCGCTCGGGCCCGTCCGCCGGGACGTCGACCAGCCGTCCCTCCGACTTCGAGACGATCTTGCTGGTGACCACCAGCACGTCCCCGTTGCGCAGCCACGGCGCCGCGGTCGCGATCATCGCGGCCAGGTCGTCACCCTCGGTCACGTGACCGATGCCGAGCACCGGCAGGATCTCCAGCCTCACGTCAACTCCACCGCGGCGCGGACCATGGCCGCCGTCGCCGCCTCGTCGGTCATCCGCAGCGGCACCGCGCGGACCGTCACCCCGGGCACCACAGTGTCGGCGTCCTCCTCGGCGACCAACCAGCCATCGAGCAGGCCGCCCTCCGACCGGCCCCCGTAGAGGCGGCCCACCCCGGCGGCGCTGCACTCGACACCCAGCACTTCGAGACAGCGGTCGGCCATCCCCCGCACCGGAGCGCCGGCGATGATCGGCGAGACGCCCACCACCGGCGCCGGGCCGTCCGCCACAGCCTCCCGCAGCCCGGGTACGGCCAGCACCGGCGCGACACTCACCACCGGATTGCTGGGGGCGACCAACACCAGGTCGGCGGAGCCGATCGCGTCCAGCACACCGGGTGCCGGCTTCGCCGTCTCCGCACCGACGAAGACGAAACGGTGGGTGCGGATGTCGGCCCGGTAGCGTACCCACCACTCCTGGAAGTGGATCGCCCGCTGACCCTGCTCGTCCTCGACGGTGCTGGCGCTGTTCGCGAGTGCGGGGCTCGCAAGCCCACTCCTCCCGCTCACGACAGCGTGCGTCTCCAGGCGGTCGTCGGTGGCCGGCAGCAGACGTACGCCCGGCTCCCAGCGGGTGGACAGCGCCTCGGTGACCGTGCTCAACGGATAACCGCCGTTGAGCATGGTGCTCCTGACCAGGTGGGTGGCGATGTCCTTGTCGCCGAGGCCGAACCAGTCCGGCTGTGCCCCGTACGCGGCCAACTCGCCCTTGACCGTCCAACTCTCGCCGACCCGGCCCCAACCCCGCTCCGGGTCCGCGCCGCCGCCGAGCGTGTACATGACGCTGTCCAGGTCGGGGCAGATCTTCAACCCGTGCAGCCACAGGTCGTCGCCGACGTTGACCACGGCAGTCACGTCCGCGCCGACCTCGCGGGCGTACGCCCGGACGCCGAGCAGGAACCGGGCGCCGCCGATCCCGCCGGCCAGAACCACGATGTGCATGTCGACCATCCTCGCGCACGTGACGCCTCCGGTCCGCCGCTGACCCAGGAGACTAGGCTCACGTGCGCCCTGTCCGATCCGGCCCCGAGGGGGAGCTCGTGACCAGCCCCGCCGAGCCCGCGTCCTCCGACGCGACGCAGGCCCGTCAGCTGACCAAGCCACTACGCGAACTCGCCGCGCTCGCGTTGCTCGGCGCCAATGCCGTGTTCCTCTTCGTGGGCCTGCTCCGGTTGATCGCCCCGAACGGCTCCTTCACCGAACGTGCGGGCGACGCCTTCGACAGGTTCGTCGGGCTGGAGGCGGTGGTCCTCCCGCTGCTGGCCGTACTGCTGGCCACGCACATCTCGCCGGTGGTGCCGAAGGCCAAGCTGATCACGCAGGTGGCCCTCGGTGAGTACGCGGCCAGCGCGGTGATCGGCACGCTGACCCTGCTGATCTCGACGGTGGGCCGCCTGGCCGATGCCAGGGTGCTCGACGCGCTCCTCGGTGTGCTCGACCAGATCGCCTGGATGGTGATCTTCGCGGTTGCCGCCTGGGTGGTCTACACCGTCTGGCGTGCCCGCTACTACGTGCCGCGGCCCAAGCCCCAACCGGGCGTCTACGGCCAACCGCAGGCAGGCTGGCCGCAGCAGCAGGGTGGTTGGCCGTCCCCGGGGCAGCCCGGTGGCCAGCCGCAGGGCGGGTGGCCCGCTCCCGGCCAGTACGCCCAGCCGTCCCCACCGTTCCAGGCCCCACCGTCGGCCCCGCCCCACCCGCAGTCCGCGCCGCCGTTCCAGGCCCCGCAGTCGGCGCCCCCGTTCCCACAGTCGGCCCCGCCGCACCCGCAGTCCGCGCCGCCGTTCCCGCGCTCGGCCCCGCCGTCGCCCGCCGCGCCGCCGTTCGGGCAGCCGCCGTCGGCGGACCCGACCCAGGCCATCCCGCGCCCGTCGGCGGACTTGACCGAGGCGATTCCGCGCCCGTCGGCCGAACCGACCCAGGCGATTCCGCGCCCGTCGGCGGACCCGACCGAGGCGATTCCGCGCCCGTCGGCCGACCCGACGCAGGCGATTCCCCGGCCCGCCAATCCGGACGACGACCGTACCCAGCACATCACGCCCGGCGAGCGCCCCGACCAGCCGCGCTGAGTCGGTCTGCGGGGTGATGACCTCATGATCAGGTGATGAAAAGTAGGTCGGCATCGGTCCTCACACCTACTTTTCATCACCTGATCATCGCGCTCAGGGGAGCCGAGGCCGGCTGGCGCTGGGCAGGGTCGCCTCAGCTGAGCACCGTGCGCACGGGGCACCCAGGTGGGCCGTTTCTCACGGTCCGGCACTGGTCGGTCGGGCGGGCTCGCGCTGCGCATAGGCTGAGCGGATGGTTGATCGCACCCAATCCGGCCCGAGCGACGCTAGCGTGCGACGGGCCCTGGGCCGGGCCGCGACCGGGCGGGCGCTGGACGTCGACGAGGCGACCGCGCTGCTGTCCGCCCGTGGTGACGCGCTCGACGAGCTGCTCCGGGTGGCCGGTGGCATTCGTGACGCCGGGCTGCGTGACGCCGGGCGGCCGGGCGTGGTCACGTACTCGAAGAAGGTCTTCATCCCGCTGACCCGGCTCTGCCGGGACCGCTGCCACTACTGCACGTTCGCCACGGTGCCGCACCGGCTGCCGGCGCCGTTCCTGGATCGCGACGAGGTGCTCGCCATCGCGCGGGCCGGCGCCGCCCAGGGGTGCAAGGAGGCCCTCTTCACGCTCGGTGACCGGCCGGAGGAGCGCTGGCCGGCGGCCCGGAGCTGGTTGGACGAGCGCGGCTACGACTCCACACTGGACTACCTGCGGGCCTGTGCGGTCGCGGTGTTGGAGGAGACCGGGCTGCTGCCGCACCTCAACCCCGGTGTGCTGTCCTGGTCGGAGTTGCAACGGCTCAAGCCGGTCGCGCCGAGCATGGGCATGATGTTGGAGACGACCGCGACGCGGCTCTGGTCGGAGCCGGGCGGCCCGCACTACGGCTCACCGGACAAGGAGCCGGCGGTGCGGCTGCGGGTCCTGGAGGACGCGGGCCGGGTGGGGGTGCCGTTCACCACCGGCATCCTGATCGGCATCGGCGAGACGCCGGCCGAGCGGGTGGACGCGCTCTTCGCGATCCGTCGCGCCCACCGGGAGTACGGGCACCTCCAGGAGGTGATCGTGCAGAACTTCCGCGCCAAGCCGGACACGGCGATGCGTGGCATGCCCGACGCGGAGCTGCACGACCTGGCCGCCACGGTGGCGGTGGCCCGGCTGCTGCTCGGCCCGAAGGCCCGCATCCAGGCCCCGCCGAACCTCATCGCCGGCGAGTACGACCTGCTGCTGCGCGCCGGCATCGACGACTGGGGTGGCGTCTCGCCGCTCACCCCGGACCACGTCAACCCGGAACGCCCGTGGCCGCAGATCGAGGAGTTGGCCCGGCACACCAAGTTGGCCGGGTTCACGCTGCGGGAGCGGCTGACGATCTACCCCGAGTACGTGCGCGCCGGTGACCCGTGGCTCGACCCACGGCTGTTGCCGCACGTGACCGCACTTGCCGACCCGGCGACGGGCATGGCTGTCGAGTCGGCGCTGCCGCAGGGGCGACCGTGGCAGGAGCCGGAGGAGGTGTTCGGCGGGCGGGTCGACCTGCACGCCACCATCGACACCACCGGCCGCACCGAGGACCGGCGGGGCGACTTCGACAGCGTCTACGGCGACTGGTCCGAGGTTGCCGGCAAGGTCACCCCGGAGGCGACGGCGCGTCGGGCGGGCGTACCCCCGGTGGCGGCCGGCAGTGGCGCGGACCGTGACCTGGCGGCCGGGCTGCGGTTGGCCGCCGACGACCCGGCGGCGCTGCTCGACCCCCGGCACGGTGACGCCGCGCTGGCGCTGTTCGGCGCGGACGGGCCAGCCCTCGACGAGCTGTGCCGGCTCGCCGACGACGTGCGCCGGGACGCGGTCGGCGACGACGTGACCTACGTGGTCAACCGCAACATCAACTTCAGCAACGTCTGTTACGTGGGCTGCCGGTTCTGTGCGTTCGCGCAGCGTGAGCGGGACGCCGACGCGTACCGGCTCTCCGTCGACCAGGTCGCCGACCGGGCCGAGCAGGCGTGGGCGGCCGGTGCCAGCGAGGTGTGCCTGCAGGGCGGCATCGACCCGAAGATGCCGGTCACCGGGTACGCCGACATCGTGCGCGCGATCAAGGCCCGGGTGCCCGACATGCACGTGCACGCGTTCTCGCCCATGGAGATCGTCACCGCCGCCGCGAAGGCCGGGGTGCCGGTGCGTGACTGGTTGCTCCAGCTGCGCGAGGCCGGGCTGGACACCATCCCGGGCACCGCCGCCGAGATCCTCGACGACGACGTGCGCTGGGTGCTGACCAAGGGCAAACTCCCGGCCGCCGCCTGGGTCGACGTGGTCAGCACGGCCCATGAGCTGGGCATCCGGTCCAGCTCCACGATGATGTACGGCCACGTCGACCACCCCGGGCAGTGGCTGGCGCACTACCGGGTGCTGGCCGGTGTGCAGGACCGCACCGGTGGGTTCACCGAGTTCGTGGCGCTGCCGTTCGTGCACACCAATGCTCCGATCTATCTGGCTGGCATCGCCCGGCCCGGGCCGACCTGGCGGGAGAACCGGGTGGTGCACGCCATGTCCCGGCTGCTGCTGCACGGTCGGATCGACAACATCCAGTGCTCCTGGGTGAAGCTCGGCGACGAGGGCACGGTGGCGATGCTCCAGGGTGGATGCAACGACCTGGGCGGCACGCTGATGGAGGAGACCATCTCCCGGATGGCCGGCTCCGACAACGGTTCCGCGCGTACCGAGGAGCAGTTGCGGGCCATCGCGAAGGCTGCTGGTCGTCCGGCGCGCAAGCGGTCGACTGCGTACGGTCACGTTCGACCCTGACGTCGAACCTTTCCCCGCCGCCGGCCGTACCACGCGGTGCCGGCGGCGGTCGCGGCGAGGATCGCCGCCGGTGTCCCCTTCAGGGGCCCGGTGGCGTCGTTGGACGGTGCCGGACCCGTCCGTCCCCCGCGGGCGCGTGCGCGCCGCAGCCGGAAAGGTTGCCCATGACCAGTGATCAGCGGAAGCGGCAGTGGCCGCGACTGACCCGCCGGCAGACGTTGACCGCAGCGGCGAGCGCCACTCTCGGTGCCGCCGCGCTCACCGTGCCGGGCCTGTCAGCCGCGCAGAACGCCCCCGGCGCGGCCGGCCGAGCCGACGAACCGATCGTCGTGCACCTGCGTGACGCCGAATCCGGAACGATGGACGTCTTCGTCGGTGAGGCGCGGATCGAGGTACGTGACCGCGGCCTGGCGGACCGGCTGCGGCGCGCCGCCCGGCGCTGACCCGACATCCCGCACTGCCATCCTGTCCCCGCCCAGTGAGGTTGGTCCGCCATGTCTTCCCACCGTGAGGCCCCGGAGATAGCCAAGGATCCGGTCGCCGACAGCTCCGACCTGTACGCGTTCGTCAGCCCCGACAAGCCCGACACGGTGACGTTGATCGCCAACTACGTGCCGTTGCAGTTGCCCTCCGGGGGCCCGAACTTCTTCGAGTTCGGTGACGACGTCCGTTACGAGATCCATATCGACAACGACGGCGACGGTCGTCCGGATGTCACCTACCGGTTCGAATTCACCACCGAGATCACCAATCCGAACAGCTTTCTCTACAACACCGGCACGATCGAGTCGCTGGACAGCAAGAACTGGAACCGGCGGCAGTTCTACAGCCTGACCCGGGTGGCCGACGGCCGGGAGCACCGGTTGGCACACAAGCTGCCCTGCCCGCCGTGCAACGTCGGCCCGCTGTCCACTCCGAAGTACGCGGACCTCGTCCGGCAGGCGACCTACTCGCTCTCCACCGGGGAACGGGTCTTCGCCGGGCAGCGCGCCGACGGCTTCTTCGTCGACCTGGGGGCGATCTTCGACCTCGGCACGTTGCGGCCGTTCCAGCAGCTGCACGTCGCCGGAAAGAAGATCTTCAAGGCCGAGGGGGAGCCGGTCAACGCCACCGACCGGATGAACGTGCACAGCATCGCCGTGCAGGTGCCACTGAAGCAGGTGCGCCGACGCGCCAGCCGGTACGGCGCCGGCGACCGGGCGTCGGTGCTCGGGGTGTGGACGTCGGCGTCGCGCCGGCAGGTGCGGGTGCTCGGCGACCGGGGTGGTGCGGACACCGCGACCGGCCCGTTCACGCAGGTCTCCCGGCTGGGTAATCCGCTGTTCAACGAGGTCATCGTGCCGATGTCCAAGAAGGACCTGTGGAACTCGCTGCCGCCGTCGGAGGACAAGCGGTTCGCGCGGTTCGTGGAGCAACCGGAGCTGGCCGCGTTGCTGCCGGCGCTCTACCCGGACGTCTTTCCCAACCTGGACAAGCTCACCAAGGCCAAGAAGGCCCGCGCGGATCTGGTGGCGATCCTGCTCACCGGCATACCGGCCGGTTTGATCGACGGCTTCACCAACACCACCGGCGACGTGCAGGCCGACATGCTGCGACTGAACACGGCGATCCCGCCGACGGCCAAGCCGGACCGGTTCGGGGTGCTCGGTGGCGACCTGGCCGGGTTCCCGAACGGGCGGCGGGTCGGCGACGACGTGGTCAGCATCGCGCTGCGGGCGATCGCCGGGGTGACCGTGCCGCTCGTGGACAAGACGTTCCGCCCCGACGCGGCGGCCGCCGCTGTCACTCCCGGCCTGAGCGCCGCCGACGTGACCGCGCCGTTCCTCGGGAACTTCCCCTACCTGGGTACGCCGTACGACGGGTTCAACAACCCGCCGGCGGCCTGAGTGGGGGCGCAGCGGATGCACGAGCACGCGTACGGGCCGTCGGAGACCGGGACCGTCGTCCTCGATCTCGGCGGCGACACCGGCGCCCTGATCGTCTACACCGGCCGGGATCTGCATGGCCGGGAGATCGAGATCAGCCGGGACGATGATCGGCGAGTGCACTCCGCGGTGCGGGAGCGCCGGGTGCGGGACGGCTCGTTCCACAGTGCGGTCTACCCGGATCTGCCCGGCGGAATTTATACCGTCTGGTGGGACGCGAACACGCCCGTCGGCAGAGTTTCTGTCCACGGTGGAGGGATAGCCGAGTTCGTGTGGCCCAGCAGCGGTTTCGGGGTCGCCGGCTGACCCTTCCACACCGCTTTTCACGTCGCGCCCCGTCCACATTGTGGACGGGGCGCACGCGCTGTGCCCAGCTTGACGGGCAGTCTGCGCCGCGCCGCGTTAACCTGTCCCCCACCAAGATCAGCTTGGGGGGTGCGGGTGTCTGGGGCGGCCCTGGCGACGACCTGCCGGGGGAGCGCCACAGCAGAAAAGTCGGGCAACTCGCCGGAGAGGGCGTTACTCGGCCGGGGTCTGAATCGATAGGGCAGGTTGCGAGGCTGGACGGCCCCAGTGGCCGTCCGGGGGTGTCGGGAGGGCGACTCCATTATCAAGTTTGGCTTGACGGCGCACGCATTACACGCGTGTAATTTGAATGGGGTTGTTCGCACGGAACGCAACAAAACGGGACCGGACGGACAAGCACGCCTTTCGCGTGGGGGGTTGCAGCGGCGATGACGCCGGTGCGCGACAAGGAGGCATTTGATGGACGGCCAGCTTGAGGTGGCCGACCTGCTCGGAAACGCGCCGGAGTGGCAGGAGCGAGCGCTGTGCTCGCAGACCGACCCCGAAGCGTTCTTCCCCGAGAAGGGCGGCTCAACCCGCGAGGCGAAGCGGATCTGCTCGCGGTGTGAGGTCAAGACCGAATGCCTCGAATACGCTCTCGGTCACGACGAGCGATTCGGCATCTGGGGTGGGCTCTCCGAGCGGGAGCGGCGCAAGTTGAAGCGGCGGGCCGCCTGAGCGGTGCGAGGTCGGGGCGGTGGGGGCCGTCCGACTCGCCCGGCACAGGCTGCCCGACCGGGGGTTCGTTCGGCCCGGCTCGTCGAGGGCTGCGGTTCGAGCTGAACTGGTGGTGCGGTGTGGCTGTCGGTTCGGTTTGAGCTGTCGGGGACTGCTCAGGCCAGCTCGTCGGGGTCGACGCCGAGCAGGTTCGCCACCTGTTCGATGATCACGTCATGCACGAGATCGGCGAGGTCCTCACGGTCCATCGCCCGGAACTCCAGAGGCCGTCGGTACAACACGATCCGCGGCGGCACCTCCTGGCGGCCCGGACGACCGGGCAGCAGTCGGGCCAGCGGGACCTCGCCGTCCTCCAACACATCGGAGTCGTAGACGTTCAGGTCCGGTGGCACGTCCTCGACCGCGAACTCGACCCCGGCCAACTCCTTGGCGAACCGACGCTCCAGCGTCTCCACGGTGTCCAGCACCAGGTCGTCGAAGACCTCGGCCTTGGTCCGCGCCAGCGGCACGGTGGCCGGCACCAGCCGCCCGCGCAGGCCGCGACCGTGCCGGTCACGGTGCACG
The DNA here is from genome assembly GCF_040648675.1 of Micromonospora sp. NPDC049101. Lineage (NCBI taxonomy): Bacteria > Bacillati > Actinomycetota > Actinomycetes > Micromonosporales > Micromonosporaceae > Micromonospora > Micromonospora sp. NPDC049101. The sequence continues at coordinate 15,734 of NZ_JBEZED010000014.1, forward strand.
CGCCGGCCAGGGCCGGGGCGGCGGTGTTCCGGGCTCGTCATGAGGCAAAGGGTAGCGCCCGCGCCGGGCTGGTCAGCGGCACCGCCGCTCCCGTGGCGCGGCGCGCCCAGGACGGCGAACTGTGATCACCGCTACGGGCGTGTCGCAACGCGAAGCGATGCGCCGGACCCGGTAATGGAGATACCCTGCGCCCGTGAGGTCACCACGGCGCTGCTCCCGTAACGGCTGCCCCCGGCAAGCGGTCGCCACATTGACCTATGTCTACAACGAGTCGACAGCGGTGGTGGGGCCACTGGCGGCGTTCGCCGAGCCGCACACGTACGACCTGTGTGAGCCGCACGCCCGTAGCCTGACGGCACCGCGCGGCTGGGACGTGGTCCGGCACGAGGGTGAGTTCGAGCCACCGCCGCCCACCACGGACGACCTGGTCGCGCTCGCCGAGGCGGTCCGCGAGGCCGCCCGCCCGGCCCCCCGCCCCCCAGACCCCGACCAGAACCACCACGACCACCCCCACCAAACCGGCCGCCGAGGCCACCTCCGAGTAATCCCCCCCAACCACTAACCCCCCGCCCCCGCCCCCGGCCCCCCGCCCCCTCCCTCACGGTCCTGTTGATCATGGGGTTATTGCCATCCCGCCCGGCGTGTCGGCGCTATAACTCCATGATCAACGCGCTGGTGCGGCCGGGTGTGGGGGGCCCGCTGGGGGAGGGGCACTTTGGGGGCGTTTTGGGGGTGCCTGGGGTACGTGTTGACACGTCTGACCGCCACACGCCGGTAGGCCGCAGACATCGCCACTCACCGTCACTAGCATGCGCCGCAGCGTGCATACCTGGCGGGCAGGAGGATCCGGTGGCGAACGAGGCGTTGCGGGTGGCGATGGCCGAGGCGGGGGAGACGGCCGAATCGTTGGCGGAGAAGGTTCGCGTCGACCCCAAGACGGCCGCGCGGTGGCTTGCCGCGGGGCGCATCCCGCACTCCCGTACCCGGGTCGCGGTGGCCCAGGTGCTGCGTCGGGACGCGGCCGACCTCTGGCCGGAGCCGTTCCGGCGCCGTGACCTGCCGTGGTTCCGACAGTGGGCCGAGCTTGAACAGGACGCCGTCTCGATCCGCTCCTACCAGCCGCTGCTCGTGCCGGGCCTGCTCCAGACCGAGGGATACGCTCGCGCGGTGCTGGGCACCGGTGGTCTGCTCCCACCGTCCGAGGTGGACCTGATCGTCGCGAGCCGCCTCGAACGGCAGGCGGTCCTCGGCCGTGCCGCCCCACCGCAGTTCGTGGCGGTGATCGACGAGGTGGTGCTGCGCCGGCTGGTCGGTGACCGCGCCGTGATGTCCGGGCAGTTGGCCCACCTGGCGGCGGTCGCGGAGTGGGAGCACGTGCAGGTGCGGGTCATCCCGGCGGAGAACCCGTGGCACACCGGTCTGGCCGGTCCCTTCGTGCTGGGTCGCCTGCCCGACGGGACGGAATTGGCGTATCTCGACAACCAGCTCCGCGGTCAGGTCGTGACCGATCCCGTCGATATCGCTAACCTGGGACGCAGGTGGGAGAGCGTTGCCGGTGAGGCGTTACCCCAACGCCTGTCGATCGAGCTGATCAGGGAAGTGGCCACGACATGGACATGACCGACGCCCGTTGGCGCACCGCGACCCGCAGCAGCAACAACGGCGGCGACTGCGTCGAGGTGGCCGACAACCTGCCCGGTCGGGTGCTGGTGCGCGACAGCAAGGACCGCGACGGTGGCACCCTGACCTTCGCGCCGGCCGCCTGGTCGTCCTTCGTCGAGCTTGTCCGATCGAGCTGATCAGGGAAGTGGCCACGACATGGACATGACCGACGCCCGTTGGCGCACCGCGACCCGCAGCAGCAACAACGGCGGCGACTGCGTCGAGGTGGCCGACAACCTGCCCGGTCGGGTGCTGGTGCGCGACAGTAAGGACCGCGACGGTGGCACCCTGGCCTTCGCGCCGGCCGCCTGGTCGTCCTTCGTCGAGCTTGTCCGATCGAGCTGATCAGGGAAGTGGCCACGACATGGACATGACCGACGCCCGTTGGCGCACCGCGACCCGCAGCAGCAACAACGGCGGTGCCTGCGTGGAGGTGGCCGACAACCTGCCCGGTCGGGTGCTGGTGCGCGACAGCAAGGACCGCGACGGTGGCACCCTGACCTTCGCGCCGGCCGCCTGGTCGTCCTTCGTCGACGAGGTCCGTCGGTCCGACCGCTGACGCTGACCGCTGACCCACCGGCCGCTGATCCACTCGGGTTCCTGCAAAGCGCGGTGTCGCAGCGCCCAGGACACCCCGACTTCCGGAACGCGAGTGGACCAAGCTGAGCGTGGTCGACTCCTGCACGGGCAGTGACGGGCCGGCCCCGATGCTCCTCTCCTGTCGCAGGTTTGTCATCGTGTCAGTCGTCCACGGCGCCGACCCTGAGGAAAACTGATGCGTGTTCCCCTCCGGCCCGTCTCCCGGCGTGGACTACTCAGCGGCACTCTCGGCTCGGCCGCCCTGCTCGCCGCCGGGGGCGGCGCCCTGGGCGGCGGCCTTGCCGGCTGCGGCACCGAGGGCGCGCAGCAGACCGAGGCCGGCTGCGTCAGCGAGGACCGCTCCGGCACCGAGAAGAAGCTGGCGTTCTCCAACTGGCCGCAGTACCTGGACGTGGACGACGCGGACGAGTCCAAGCGACCCAGCCTGGACGAGTTCGGGCGGAAGACCGGCATCCAGGTCACCTACACCGAGGACATCAACGAAAACAACGAGTTCTTCGGCAAGGTGCAGCACCAGCTCGCCGCCTGCCAGAGCACCGACCGGGACATCATCGTGCTGACCGACTGGATGGCGGCCCGGATGAGCCGGCTCGGCTGGATCCAGCAGCTCGACCCCGCGAAGATGCCGAACGTGCGGGCCAACCTGCTGCCGTCGCTGGTCAACCACTCCTTCGACACCGACAGCCGGCTCTCCGTCCCGTGGCAGGCCGGCCTCGCCGGGTTGGCGTACAACGGTGACGTCACCGGGGAACTGCGTACCGTCGACGAGCTGCTGACCCGCCCCGACCTGAAGGGCCGGGTGTCGGCGCTCAGCGAGATGCGCGACACGATGGGCCTGTTGATGCAGTCCAACGGGCACGACCCGGCCAACTTCACCACGGCCCAGTTCGACGACGCGCTCACCAAGCTCAAGAGGGCCGTCGACTCCGGGCAGATCCGCAGGTTCACCGGCAACGACTACGCACCCGACCTGGCCAAGGGCGACATCGCCGCGTGCATCGGCTGGTCCGGGGATGTCATCCAACTCTCCGGCGCGAACGAGAAGGTGCGGTTCGTCGCGCCCGACTCCGGCGTGGTGCTCTACAGCGACAACATGATGGTGCCGATCCGGGCCACCCACAAGGCGAACGCCGAGCAGCTCATCAACTACTACTACGAGCCGGCCGTCGCCGCGAGGCTCGCCGCCTACGTCAACTACATCTGCCCGGTCAAGGGCGCGCAGGCCGAGATGGAGAAGATCGACAGCGAGTTGGCCGTCAACCCGCTGATCTTCCCCGACGACGCGTTGCTGTCGAAGGCCACGACGTTCATGGTCCTGGACACCAAGCAGGAGCAGGAGTACGAGAGTAAGTTCCAGCAGGTCATCGGGGCGTGACGGGGATGGCGCGCGAGGCACCCGGCGGCGATCTGCGCCTGGCCAACCTCACCAAGCGGTTCGGCAGTGTCACCGCCGTCGACGGCGTCAACCTGACCGTCGGGCAGGGCTCGTTCTTCGCGCTGCTCGGCCCGTCCGGCTGCGGCAAGACCACCACGCTGCGGATGATCGCCGGCCTGGAGGAGCCGACAAGCGGCCAGGTGCTGCTCGGAGACGGCGACGTCACCCGGCTGCGACCGTACCGGCGACCGGTCAACACCGTGTTCCAGAGCTACGCCCTCTTTCCGCACCTCACCGTCTTCGAGAACGTGGCCTTCGGGCTGCGTCGACGCGGCCTCCGCTCGGTGGACGGCGAGGTGCACCGGATGCTGTCGCTGGTGCAGCTCGATGGCTACGGCAAGCGCCGACCGGCCCAGCTCTCCGGCGGCCAGCAGCAACGGGTCGCGCTGGCCCGCGCCCTGGTCAACCGGCCGCAGGTGCTGCTGCTCGACGAGCCCCTCGGCGCTCTCGACCTGAAGCTGCGCCGGCAGATGCAGATCGAGCTGAAGCGCATCCAGGCCGAGGTCGGCATCACCTTCGTACACGTCACCCACGACCAGGAGGAGGCCCTGACCATGGCCGACACCGTCGCGGTGCTGAACGCGGGTCGGATCGAGCAGCAGGGCGCGCCGGCCGACCTCTACGAGTTCCCCGCCACCGCGTTCGTGGCGAGCTTCCTCGGCCAGTCCAACCTGCTCGCCGGCGAGGCCACCGGCGCCAGCGGCGGCGACGTCGCGGTGACGGCGCACGGCACGCGCTTCTCGGTGCCCGCCGGCCGGGCACGGTCCGACCGCGGTCCGGTCCACCTGGGGGTACGCCCCGAGAAGCTGACTCTGGTCGGCTCCGCCGACCAGGTGCCCGTGGGGCATCAACACGTCGCCGGGGTGGTCAGCGACGCCTCCTACGTGGGGGTCAGCACGCAGTATCTGCTGCGTACCGACTGGGGCGGCGAGCTGACGGTGTTCGTGGCGAACAGCGCGACGTCGACGCCTGTCGCCCTCGGCGGTGCGGCCGTTGCGTACTGGCACCCGCGGCACGCGTTCCTGCTGCCCCGGGGCGCCGCAGACGCCGACCGGCCGTGGCCGGTGCTCGCCGAGCCGGTGAGCGCGTCGCCGTGACCCGCCCGGCTCCCAGCGGCTCGGGGCAGGCAGCGCCGGCGGCTGCGGCACCGGCAGCCCGGTCCGGGAGGCGCCCGCTTCTGCCGTACCTCCTGGCTTTTCCTGCTGTGGCCTGGCTGTTCGTCTTTTTCGGGGTGCCGCTGGCGCAGCTCGCGGCGGCCAGCCTGTACGACCCCGACGGCTCGCTGTCCACCGGCTACGCGATGAGCTGGGCGGTCGGCAACTACCCGGACGTGCTGCGGGCGTACTGGCCGCAGTTTCTGCGCTCGTTCGGCTACGCCGGGCTGGCCCTGGTGCTGGCGCTGCTGCTGGGCTACCCGCTGGCGTACGCGATCGCGCGGAAGGCCGGGCGGTGGAAGAACCTGCTGCTGGTCTGCGTGGTCGCGCCGATGTTCACCAGTTTCCTGGTCCGCACGTTGGCGTGGAAGACGATCCTGTCGGACAACGGCGCGCTCGTCGGCCTGCTGCGCGACGTGCACCTGCTCGCACCGGACGGCCGGCTGCTGGCCACGCCGTTCGCGGTGGTGCTCGGCCTGACGTACAACTTCCTGCCGTTTCTGGTGCTGCCGCTGTACGCGAGCCTGGAGCGGCTCGACCACCGGTTGCTGGAGGCGGCCGGCGACCTGTACGCGAGCGGGGCGCAGACGTTCCGCCGGGTGACCCTGCCGTTGTCCCGGCCCGGCCTGGTCGCCGGCATGCTGCTGTTCTTCATCCCGGCCAGCGGCGACTACATCAACGCCGAACTGCTCGGCACCCCCAACGAGTACATGATCGGCAACGTGATCGACTCGGCGTTCCTGGTCCGGCTGGACTACCCGCAGGGCGCCGCGCTGTCGTTCCTGCTGCTGGCGGCGATCCTCGCGGTGGTCTTCGGTCACCTGCGCGGGGCCGGCACGGGGGAGGTGCCGTGAGGATCACCCGTTGGCTGGTCGACCGCTGGGTGCTGATCGTGGCGCTGCTGGTGCTCGGCTACCTGGCGCTGCCGATCCTGGTGGTGGCCGGGCTGTCCTTCAACCGGCCGTCGAGTCGACTGTCGTACGACTTCAACGAGTTCACCCTGGACAACTGGCGACAGCCCTGCGCCACCTCGGACATGTGTGACGCGGTGCTGCGCAGCGTACGGATCGGTTTCCTCGCCACGGTGATCGCCACCGTGCTGGGCACCCTGCTGGCGTTCGCGCTGGTCCGGCACCGCCCGCGCGGCCGGTCCGGCATCAACATGCTGATCTTCCTGTCGATGGCTGCCCCGGAACTGGTGATGGGCACGTCGCTGCTGGCGCTCTTCGTGGCGGCGGGGGTGCCACAGGGCTTCTGGACCGTCGTGATCGCACACGTGACGTTCTGCGTGTCGTTCGTGGTGGTCACCGTGAAGGCACGGCTGGGCGGAATGGACCGGCGGCTGGAGGAGGCCGCCATGGACCTCTACGCCAACGAGTGGCAGACCTTCCGGAGGATCACCCTGCCGCTGGTGCTGCCCGGCATCGTGGCCGCCGCGCTGCTGGCCTTCTCGCTGAGTTTCGACGACTTCATCGTCACGAACTTCAACGCCGGCACCACAGTCACGTTCCCGATGTACGTCTGGGGCGCCGCCCAGCGTGGCATCCCCCCACAGGTGAACGTCATCAGCACGGCGATGTTCGCGATCGCGCTGCTGCTGGCCGCCCTCACCTCGCTCCGCTCTCGCCGCCGCTGACCCGGTGCGCTGACGGCATCTCGACACAACCTTCGTCGACCTCGGCCGTCGCCTGTAGGACCCTGCAGATGAGTCCGGTACGTGGAGGTTTGCATCTCCTGATGGCAGGTGCAGCCGCACGATCGGCCCCGTCGGGCCCGACACCAAGGTCGCCGCAGTTGTCGGTTGGTCGCCGGAGGGCCGCCCACCGATCGTCCATGGACAGCGAATGGCGCGGGTGATCGTCACGACGGCGGATATTGCAGCGAGTATTTGAGACGACACTCATCGCCGTGACGATGCAACCACCGCAGAACCCTGGGCCGCACCCGCCGCCGTTCGCCCCGGCGCCCCGACCGGACTGGTTCCGCCGGGCCAGCCCGGGCCGTCGAGTGGCCGTGATCCTCGGCTCGGTAGCCCTCTCGTTCCTGCTGCTCTGTTGCACCGGGAGTGCCATCGTCGGCGCGCTGACCGACGAAACGAAGCGCACCCGTACCGGCACCTCTGCCGAGGAGCCGCAGCAACCCATCGTGGTGGCATCCGCCGAGCCGACCGAGGCGCAGGTCGCGTCGCCGATCGCCGACCCGTCTGCCACGCCTGTCCCGCCCGGTACTGCGACTCCGTCCGGAGTGGCGCGACCGTCTGGTGCGGGACCTTCGTCTGGTGCGGCGCCCTCGTCCGGTGCGGTGCCCTCGCCGGTGGTGCGGGTGAAGACTGTCACCGAGCTGAGCGTGATCAGGCACGGTGCGCAGACCATCAAGGATTCATCGCTGGCCGAGGGCAAGCGGGTGGTCCGCACCAAGGGTGTGGACGGCGTGCGAACGCTGACCTACCAGGTGACCACCACGGACGGGGTTCAGACGGGCCGGAAGCTGGTCAAGTCCACAGTTACGAAGCAGCCGGTAACCGAGGTCGTCGCTGTCGGAACCAAGAAGCCACAGTCGTCGAATTGCGACCCGAACTACAGCGGCTGCGTCCCGATCGCCAGCGACGTCGACTGCGCCGGCGGCAGCGGAAACGGCCCGGCCTACGTCAGCGGGCCCATCCGGGTGGTCGGCAACGACATCTACGACCTGGACCGCGACGGCGACGGCACCGCCTGCGACTAACCCACCCCCCGCCCCCGACGCTGAGCGGCGTCGTCCGCCCCTGAGCGGCGTCGATCATGGAGTTGTGGTGGCCGGGAAGCGCAGGTTCGAGGCTTCTGTCCGGCACCACAACTCCATGATCGGCCGAGGTGGCGGACTGGTGCGCATAGCACCGTGGGAGGTACTTCGGGGGTTGTGCACAGGGCCTGTAGTTATCCACAGGTTGCTCAGTTGGGGTCGAGGGTTGGCGACCTGTTGGTGCAGATTCCTGCGGCATGGCAGAGCGTTCGTATCGATACTCGGAGTTACTTTCCGCCGGTTTTAGCCGGGAGCAAGTGCGTAGGCTGGCCGAGCGGTCCCGCCTGCACCGGATGTCTCGCGGCATCTACGCGCCGTCGGCCGATCAGGCTGGACGCCTACCAGCGATCTTCCGACGGCTACCCGCCACTGCCGTCGTCGGCTTCCACACCGGCGCACAACTGCATGGCTTCGGCGACGCTCGCACAACCGACGTGCACGTGCTCGTGCCGGCAGGGGAGAACGTCCCGCGTATCCGGGGCGTCGTCACCCACGAGGCGGTACTGCCGGTGCGCGACCCGGTGCTGCTGGCCGGGGTGCCCTGTGCGCCCGCCTCCAGGTGCGCGGTGGACCTGGCCCGGTCCCTGCACCGGATGGCAGTGATGCCGCTGCTGGACCTTTGTCTCCGCGTAGGTGCCTGCCAGCCCGAGGAGCTTCGGGCCGAGGTCGATCGGCACAGGCGTTTGCGTGGAGTCTGTCAGGCGCGTGATCTCGTGCCCCGTGCCGATCCCCGGGCAGAGTGCCGGCAGGAGAGCCAACTCCGGCTGGTACTCATGGACGGCGGCCTGCCGCCGCCGGAGCCGCAGCTTTGGGTCCCAGACAGAAACGGGATACCGCTCTACCGCCTCGACCTTGGTTACCGGCAACACCGCGTCGGTGTCGAGTACGACGGTTCGTCCCACCTGGACCGCGTCCGACTCCGGCACGATCGCTCTCGAATGAACTGGCTCGCCGCCAATGGCTGGCAAATGCGCCACTTCACCGACCTGGACCTCTACCGTCGCCCCGCCCACATCATCAAAACCCTGATCCCGCTCCTAGCCCCCTAGCCAAACCCAACACGAGCGACTCACGCCCCCGTCCCCCTGTCGATCATGCAGTTGTGGTGCCTCTCAAAGGGTGCAATAGGGGGCCCAACGCCCACCACAACTCCATGATCGACGGGGCGGGGGGCGGGGGGCGGGGGGCGGGGGGCGGGGGGCGGGGGCGGGACGGGGCGGGGTGTGGGTGGGGGTGTGGTGGAGGTCACGTTGGTTTTGGCGGGGTGGTTTTGGGGGCGGATTGGGTGGAGGGCTTGTGGTGGGGACGAAACCGGCAGGGTCTGGCTTGCGCTGGTTTGCCCGTTGGACATGCGCGTGGAGGATGGCTGCGACGGGTGCTTACAGAACCCTTAACCCCGGCCTGCCACGGTATGCCGGGTAGAGGGGAACTCGGGGGAGCGGACGACGTGCGGGTGCTGGTGGCGGACGACGAGCGGTTGTTGGCGGATACGGTGGCCGAAGGGCTGCGCCGCCTGTCGATGGCCGTCGACGTCTGCTACGACGGCGACGGTGCGCTGGAGCGGATCGGGGTGAACCGGTACGACGTCGCCGTGCTGGACCGGGACATGCCCGGGCACACCGGCGACGAGGTGTGCCGCCGCATCGCCGACTCGCAGGTCGGCACCCGGGTGCTGCTGCTCACCGCGGCGGCCGGCATTCGGGACCGGGTGGAGGGTCTTGGTCTCGGTGCGGACGACTACCTGACCAAGCCGTTCGCCTTCGCCGAGTTGGTGGCCCGGGTGCAGGCGCTCGGTCGACGGTCCACCCCGGCGTTGCCGCCGGTGCTCGCCCGGGACGGCCTGACGCTGGACGTGGGCCGGCACGTGGCGACGCGGGACGGCCGTCCGCTCGCCCTGAGCCCGAAGGAGTTCGCCGTGCTGCACGTGCTGCTGCGGGCCGACGGGAAGGTGGTCAGCGCCGAGGAGTTGCTGGAGCAGGCCTGGGACGAGTTCGCCGACCCGTTCACCAACGCGGTACGGGTCACCGTGATGACCCTGCGCAAGAAGCTCGGCGATCCCGCGGTCATCCACACGGTTCCGAAGGCCGGCTACCGGATCGGCGGTACGCCGTGACCTGGACGCCCCGACGTCGGGTGCTGCTGGTGGGCCTGCTGGCTCTGCTGGCCGGGCCACTGCTGCCGACGCTGGGCAAATGGCTGGCCGCGATGACCTGGACCTGGGGGCAGCAGTTCTGCGCCGTGCCCGTGCCAGGGCTCAGCGGCGCGTGTGCCGAGGCGCGTTCCGGGGCGTTCGTGCTGCCCCTGGTTGCCGTGCTGGTCGTGAGCGTGGCGGTCCTGGTGGCGCTCTGGTTCGGCGCGGTGTGGTGCCTGCGCCCGGTCCGTGACCTGGCGGGGCCGATCGGGCACCTCGGCCCGCAGAATCTGGGTCACCGGATCCGACCCCGGGGGCGCGACGAGTTGGCCCAGTTGTCCCGGTCGATCGACGAGATGATGGAACGCGTCTCCGCCGGGTACGAGGGGCAGCGACGGTTCGCCGCGAACGCCTCGCACGAGCTGCGTACCCCGCTGGCGGTGCAGCGGACGCTCATCGAGGTCGGCATGGCTCGGGCGCTGTCCGGTGAGCAGCTGGAGCTGTTGACCAGCCAACTGTTGGAGACCAACGAGCGCAACGAGCGGCTGATCGAGGGCCTGCTCGCCCTCAGCGAGAGCGACCAGGGCCTGCGCTCGCGGATACCGCAGCGGCTCGACTCGCTCGTCGAGTCGGTGCTGGCCGGGTACCAGGACCGCGCCCGGGAGGCCGGGGTCACCATCGACACCCATCTCGTACCCCGGGTCGTGGTGGGGGAGCGGGTGCTGTTGGAGCGCCTGGTCAGCAACCTGGTGGAGAACGGGATCAAGTACAACCGGCGGGGTGGCTCGCTGACCGTCGCGGTGAGCGGGGTGCCCGCGCTGTCCGTGGTCAACACCGGGCAGCCCGTGCCGGCCGAGGCGGTGGCCGGTCTCTTCGAGCCGTTCCGCCGGCTCGCCCGGGATCGCACCTCGCACGGCGGCGGCGCGGGCCTCGGTCTGGCCATCGCCCGCTCGATCACCCAGGCGCACGACGGGATCATCGCGGCCCGGCCCGCCGAACACGGGGGCCTACGCGTCGACGTCCAACTACCCAATGTGACCTAGCACCGCACCGTCGTCTACCGGGTCCGCGTACCGCTGGACCCGGCCCGTGGTGTGCCCGAAAGGAAGAACCGATGTCACACACCGTTGCCCAGACCCGGGCCGATGTGCGGGAGGCCGCCCGCTGGCTCGCCGGCCGCGTGGTCCGGACACCCGTGCTGCGGTCCCCGGTGATCGACGAACTGGCCGGGGCGCGAGTCCTGTTCAAGGCGGAGAACCTCCAGGACGGCGGCTCGTACAAGATGCGTGGCGCGCTGCGGGCGGTCGGTCGGCTCGTCGCGGCCGGTCACACCGGGGTGATCGCGCAGAGCACCGGCAACCACGCGGTGGCGGTGGCGTTGGCGGCCCGGCGGCACGGGATCGCGGCGACGGTGGTGCTGCCGGTCGACGCGGCACCGACGAAGGTCGACCGGGCCCGCGCGGCGGGGGCGCGGGTGGTGTTCGCCGGCACCAGCGTGCCGGAGCGGGTGGCGGTGGCCAACGGGCTCAGCGACGAGAGCGGTCACCCCGTGGTCGACGCGTACGACCACCCGGACGTCATCGCCGGGCAGGGCACCGCCAGCCTCGAACTGATCGAGGAGGCCGAGCGCGCCGGCACACCGCTGGACACGCTCGTCGTACCGGTGGGTGGGGGTGGCGGGGTCGCGGGCGGCTGCCTGGCCGCCGCCGGCACGAACATCGAGGTGTACGGCGTGGAACCGGTTGGTTGTGACTCGCTCGCCCGCAGTCTGGCAGCCGGTGAGCGTGTCCCGGTCGCGCCGGTGCCGACGATCGCGGACGGGCTGCGGCCGTCCTGCGTGGGTGAGCTGCCGTTCGCGATCGTGCGCAACGTGCTGCGTGGGGTCGTTCGGGTCGACGACGACGAGATCGGGGCGGCGTTCCGGCTGATCCTGACGGAGCTGAAGGTGCTCGCCGAGCCGTCAGGTGCGGCCGGCCTGGCGGGTGCGCTCCGGCTCGCCCGCCAAGCCGGCCGGCAGCGGACGGTCGGGGTGGTGATGACCGGCGGGAACGTGGAGGCGGCGCTGGTGGCCCGGCTGCTGACGCAACCGGCCGCCGAGGTGGCGGCTGTGGATCAGGTGGCGGCGTGAGCGCGCCGACGCGGATCGGAATCCTGTTCGGTGGGCCGTCGGCGGAGCACGACGTGTCCTGTGCGTCCGCGCTCGGGGTGGCTCGGGCGCTCGGCGGCGGCGGTTACCGCACGCTCGCCATCGGCGTCACCCGCAGCGGCGGACTGCGGCTGATGCCCGACGCGCTGCTGGCCGAGTTGCGCGACCGGCCGGCCGCCGAGCGGGCCATCGACGACCGCCTGCTGGTGACCGGCCCGGCCGTCGAGCTGCGGGCCGGTCCGCGTCCCGGCGTCGTGCAGGTGTACGCGGGTAACGCGCCCGGCGCGGTGCACGCCGAGCTGGACGTGGTCTTCCCGGTGCTGCACGGCCCGTTCGGCGAGGACGGCGTGGTGCAGGGGCTGCTGGAGTCCCTGAACGTGCCGTACGTCGGGTGCGGCATCCTCGCCTCGGCGGTGGGCATGAACAAGGTGGCGATGAAGCGGGCGCTGCGCGCCGAGGGCATCCCCGTCACCCCGTACGTGGCGTTCGACGCGCACACCTACCGGGCGGCCGACGACCCGGAGAAGCTGGTCCTCGGGCTGCGCCGGCCGCTCTTCGTGAAGCCGGCCAGCATGGGTTCCTCGATCGGCATCTCCCGGGTCGGCGAGGGCGACGACCTGGCCGCCGCCGTGGAGGAGGCGCTTCGCCACGATCAGCTCGTCATGGTCGAGCAGGGGGTCACCGGCCGCGAGCTGGAGTGCGCGGTGCTCGGTGGCTGGCGCCCGGAGGCGTCGGCGGTGGGCGAGGTGCGGGTCGACGGCGGTTGGTTCGACTACCAGCAGAAGTACTTCGGTGCCGCGGATCCGATGATCGTCCCCGCCGTGTTGCCGGACGAGGTCACCGCGCGGGTCCGCGAGCTGTCGCTGCGCGCGTTCGCCGCGATCGGCGGTTGGGGCCTGGCCCGGGTCGACTTCTTCTACGACGAGACGACAGGTGAGCTGTACGTCAACGAGTTGAACACCATGCCCGGCTTCACCGCGCACTCGATGTATCCGAAGGTGTGGGCGGCCGTCGGTGTCGGCTACCGCGAGGTGGTGGATCGTCTCGTCGAGTTGGCCCGTACCCGGCATGCGGAACGCACCGCGATCACCACCGGGACCGTCCGATGATCCTGCTCTCCGATCCCCGGGTGGCGGCGGTGCCCAGCGCCGACGACGGCGACCCCCTGCTGGACCTGCGTGAGCTGCCGGAGCTGCGGCTCGACGGCCGCGCGGCCGACCCCGCCGGGGCGTACGCCCGGCTGCGCGCCGCGGTCGTGGACCGCCTGCTGGCCGCGCAGCGTGCCCTGCCGGCCGGGATGCGCCTGCTGGTGGTCGAGGGTTACCGGCCGTACCAGGCCCAGTTGGCCATCTTCACCGGCTACCGGGACGAGCTGCGCCGACGGCACCCGGACTGGTCCCCGCAGCGGCTGCACCGGGAGACCACCAAGTTCGTCTCGCCGGTCGAGGTGGCCCCGCACAGCACCGGCGGGGCGGTCGACCTGACGCTGTGCACCGACGACGGTGTGGAGTTGGACCTCGGCACGGCCATCGACGCGACCCCGGAGGACAGCGCCGACGCCTGTTTCACCAACGCACCCACGATCGGCGCCACCGCCCGACGGCACCGGCAGATCATGGTGGACGCTCTCGGCGGCGCCGGGATGGTGAACTACCCGACCGAGTGGTGGCACTGGTCGTACGGCGACCGCTACTGGGCGTTGATGACCGGGGCGCCGCACACCCGGTACGGGCCGGTGGACCTGGCCGCCGCACGATCGGTGCCCGTACCGGCTGAACGGTAGGCGGTTCCCGTCCGTACCAGGGGGTGCAGGACACCACCGAGGACGGGAGTGACGGCGATGAGGGTGCAGCGCAGGCACGTGCTGGCGGCGAGCGTGGCGGTGCTCGCCGCGGCGGGTGTGGCGGTGGGGACCAACCTCGGTTTCGCCGACACCGCCCCGGCCCGGTCGTCGGTCTGCTCCGGCTCGGTCACCTTCTCGGCGGAGGGTGGTGCGCCCGCGGCGACCAGCGACCGCTTCCCGGTGGGTACGCGGCTGCGAGTGACCAACCTGGACAACAACCGGGCTGCCACGGTGACGGTGACCGGCCCGTCGGGCAGTTGTGTGCTGCTCAACGCGGCGGCCATGGAGTTGGTGCGGGAGCCGGGCAAGAACGTGATCCGCCGCAACGTGGTGGAACGGGTGGACGGGGGCGCGCCGCCGGCCGGGCAGCAGACCGCCGGCACGATCCGCCCCGGCGCGGCGTCCCCCGGAGCGTCGGGCCCGGCCCCCCGCTCGGCCTGCTCCGGCTCGATCACCTTCTTCGCCGAGGGTGGCGCGCCGGCGGCCACCAGCGGCCAGTTCCCGGTGGGTACGCGGCTGCGGGTGACCAACCTGGACAACAACCGGGCGACCACGGTGACGGTGACCGGCCCGTCGGGCAGTTGCGTGCTGCTCAACTCGGCGGCGATGGACCAGATCCGTGAGCCCGGCAAGAACCTGGTCCGCCGCAACACGGTCGAGGTGCTGCGCTGACGCTCCCGCCTCAGTCGGACTGCCAGGTGCCGTCGTCGCGGACCCGGGCGGGGGCGCGGCCGAGCAGCAGCGTGGTCAGCGCCGCGTCGATGGTGTCGCCGAGGAACCACTCGCCGGCCTGGTCGAGGGCGAAGACCCGGCCGCGTTCGTCCACCGCCAGGATGCTGTCCTGTTGTTCGGTGCCGATCGGGAAGAGCCGGACGCCGAGCACCGCCCCGAAGTCCGCGAGTGTGTCGGCGGTGTGCGCGATCAGGTGCGGACGGATGTCGAAACGGGAGATCCACACCTGCTCGCCCCGGCCGCGTCGGGCACCGACCAGGCTGGGAAACGCGGTAAGCGCCTCGACGGCGGCGGGAAAGACCGGGTGCTGGTGGGTCGCCCCCCGCACCGCGGTGACGTCCCGCACGGCCGCGGCGGCCATGATCTGATCGCCGATGTGCGGTCGCCAACCGGCCGCGACCAGCGCGTTGGCGACCTCCGCCGGGAAACGACCCGGATCCGGGTCGGGCTCCGCCGGCGCACGCCAGGTCTCGGTGTACGCCCGGGCGGACTCCGGTAGGACGTTGGCGCGCACCAGGAAGGTGATGCACGAGTCGCAGGGCAACTCCGCGGGGCCGCCCGCGGGATCACCCGGCTCACGGATGCGGAAGATCTCGAACCGGACGCCCTCCAGGAGTGCCGCCGCCTCCGCCCGACCCATCGGCGCGATGCCCTCGGCGGCCCGGCGGTGGTCGTACTCGTGCAGCACGTCGGAGACCACGATCAGCTCGGCGTGGGCTTCGCCCCCGCGGACCAGGTCGCCCGGAGGCAACTGGTCGAGGTAGCTGCGGACCAGCGGATGATGGTTGAGCGGCACATCCGCCTTCGTGCCCTGAGCCGTCCAGATCCGACCTTCGAGGGTCAGGTGTGCGGCGGTGTTCGGTGTGGCGATCCGATTGATCTCCCGGACCAGCAGACTCGACGGGTCGACGGTGCGCGGAGCGGTCGGCCCGGCGGGTCGACTGCGTCGGTACAGGTCCGCGACCACATCGCTCGGCACCCGCGGCCAGGTGGTGACCTTGCCGGTCTGCTTGTCGATGACGGTCGTCGGCAGGTCACCGGGGACCGTGCGCGCCTCGGTGGGCACCACCGACGTGATGACGTAGCCCAGGTCGAACTCGTCGACCATCGCCGTGCACTCGTGGCCGAGGCGCTGCGAGTCGCGGCGGGCCCAGGTGGCCGCGAGTTGCTCTGCCTGTCGTCGGTCGATCACACAACGAAACTACCGGACCACGCGGATCGATGGCGGCCGGTATGGTTTCGCTCTACCGACGGTGACGGGAGGAGCAGCGGTGAGCGATCACGTGGACCGGGGCGCCAATCGCGAGCTACGGGCCCGCTTCGACGACGTGTACGGGCAGTACCAGCAGCTCAGGTCCGGATTGGACAGCCTGCAGACGCGGCTCGCCGAGCTGCGGGTGACCCGACGCTCGGCCGACGGCCAGGTGACGGCCACCGTGGGCGCCCAGGGCCAGCTCATCGACGTCGAGTTGACGCCGGCCGTCTACCGCGAGCGGGACGCCGGGGCGCTCGGCCGGAAGATCACCGAAACGGTCCGCGCCGCCGCGACCGCCGCCGCCGACGCCACCCGCGACCTCGTCGCCGAGACCATGCCGGCCGGCTCCGGGTCGGCGGACTTCCTGCGCACCGGAGACTACGCCGCGCTGCTCGGCCGGGCCGATGCCGTGTTCGGCAGGGGCGCGGGGCAGCCATGACCGACGGGCAGCTCTGGCTCGATCCGTCCCGGGCCCGCCGCGGCGGTGCCGACCTGGCGCTCGCTGGTGAGGCGGTGACGGCCCGTCGAGCCACGGAAGGCGGTGCGATCGAGGCCGCCAGCGGTGCCCGGCCGTGGGGTCGCGACGACATCGGCGCCGCGTTCGAGCGCAACTACCGCGGGTTCGAGCAGACCGTGCTGCGGGCCTGGGCGGGTGTCGGGCACCGGCTCACCGAGCTGGGCGGTGACGTGGTCCACGCCGTCGACGCGAGCGTGCAGACCGACGGGGCGAGCGCGGCCCGGTTCGGTCGGGCCGCCGACAAGCGCTGACGGCCGACGACTGCGATGAGCGTGCTGCCGAGCCCGATTCCGCACCCACTGGACCACGCACCCTGGGACGTGCCGGGCTGGATCTACGAGGCCCTCGACTGGGTCGTCGGTGTGCAGTGGCCGGAGGGTAACGAGCGGGCCGTCTGGGACGTCGCCGACCAGTGGTACGCGGTTGCCGGCGCGCTGTCCGGCCCGTACACCGATGCCGCCGCGGCCGCCGCCGAGGTGCACAGCGGGTACGGCGGTGTCGGCGCGGTCGACGAGGCATTCGAGGCGGCCTGGCGGGGCCTCGCCGAGGGTGTCGACGCCCCGCTGCCCGTGCTGCTCGCGGTCAGCGCCGACCTGGGCCGGCTGGTCGAGGAGTGCGGCTGCGACATCGAGGGCGCCAAACTGGAAGTCTGGATCGAGCTGGGCATCCTGGTCGTCGAGCTGCTCTCGGTGGCGGTGGCGGCGGTGCTCACCGCCGGTGCGGCAACCCCGGCCGCCGGCGCGGCGATCACCGCGACCCGGCTGCTGGTCCAACAGATCTTCAAGCGGCTGGTGGGCCAACTGGCCAGCAAGTCCCTCAAACACGGCCTCAAGGAGGCCGGCGAGCGGGCGGCCAAAGATGTCGCGCGCGGTGGTGTGCGCGGGTTCACCAAGCGGGCCGCCCGAGAAGGGCTGGAGGAGGCCGCCGAGGAGGCCGGGGTCACCCTGGCCACCCAGGCGTACCAAAACTCCACCGGGCGGGCACACGGCCTGGACCTGACCGATCTCGGCGCGTCGGCGGTCGGCGGCCTGGCCGGCGGGGCGGTGGCACCGCTGGCTGGCCTGGGCCGGCACGCGACCGGGCGGGTGGCGCGAGTCGGGGAGCACCTTGGACGGGAGATGACCGGCGAGGTGCTCGCCGAGAGCGCGGCCAGCCTGGCCACCGGTCAGGGCCTGACCTCGGTGGAGGATGTGGCACGCGCGGCCGCCTCCGGGGCCACCGGTTCGGCGACCGGTCAGACCGACCACGCGTTACGCGCCCGGCTCGACGCGCAGGCCAACGCCCTCGCCGGTCCTTTGCCCCATCCCTTGGCTGCCGAGCCTTCGCTCCCTCCCTTGGCGTCGGTTCCCGGCGATCCGCCGGCCTCGGGGGCGTTGGCGTCGGTCGAGGCTTCGGCGGGTACGGCCTATTCGGCAGGGGGTGTGGCCGGAGCAGGTTCGACCGCGCCGACCGCGAGTGCGGCGGGTCCGAGTGGCGTGGTCTCGGCCGCGGGTGTTGCGGCGCAGGCGACGCCTTTCGTCGCCACGTCGCCGCCGGACCACGTGGTGCCGCAAGATGCCGATCTGCCGGGCGTCTCCGCGGCGCAGGCGACGGCACTGCCATCCGCCACCGCCTCCGACGGGCACGTGCCGTCACCACCGCCGACCGGCGCAGTGTCCGACGTGGACGCCGTCGAGCGGTCGTCGCAGCCGATACCGTCGACGGACGGACCCCTCCTGAGAGAGGCCGGCGCCACACCAGCGATCGCGGCCGATCCGACGCTGCCACCAGCGGTCGCCGATCCGAGGCCGTCGCCGGTGGGGGCTGGCGGGGGTTCGTCGGCGGTCGCTCCGGGACTCTCGCCGGTGGTCGCGCCCGGAGTTTCGTCGGCGGTCGCGCCGGGCTCTTCGTCCGTGGTTGCTCCCGGGGTCTCGTCGGCGGTCGCGCCGGGGTTTTCGTCCGTGGCCACTTCGGGGCTCTCGACCGTGGCCGTCCCTTCGGCCGGGACCTTCGGGCCAGCCACCGGCGTTGCGCCGGGTCATCTCGGCAACTCACCGCACGCCGCCACCTCCGGCCCGGCCGCCTGGTCTCCGTCGACCGGCACGGCGACGCCGGTGACCAGTCTCGGCACGGCAATGCCGGCGACCGTTCCCGGCACGGCGACGTCGGCGACCAGCCCCGGCCCGTCAGTGCCGGTCACCTCCACCACCCGGGAGGTGGGGCGACCGCACGGCCCGGTGCGGCAGGTGCGCCCACCCGACCATCCGGCCCGGGGCAGGGCGTCGATCCCCGTCGACGTCGTGGCGTTCGGCGATCCGGTGGCAACCACGACCGACACCATCGACTGGTACGCCGCGCAGTGGGCCGCCGAGGCGGAAGCCGCCGAGCGGCGCCGCTACCAGGGGCACTACGAATCGCAACGGACCGGCTTCGAGCGCAACCGCCGGCAGGCCGAGGCCGCCCGACTGCGCGCCCGGGCCGCCGAGCACGATCGGCGGGCCATCGAGTACGCCACCTACGCCCGACAACTGCACCAGGCCGGGCGCCGGCAGTGGGCCGACGGTTGGCAGCAGGCGGCGAACGACGAGACCCGCGCGTACGCCCAGTGGCGTGACCTGGCCGACGCGGTGCTGGCCGGCACCACCGCGCCGGCGGTCGTGGACATCGGCGACACCACCTTCGAGTACGCCAACCGGGACGTCGGCGCGCTGGCGCTCGGCGCGGTGGAGACCTCCGGTCCGTCCCGGCTCACCGGCGACGACGTACCCCCGCCGATCGACGACTCCCGGCCGTACGGGCGGCCAGGAGGACTGCGGCCACCGCTCGCCCTGCACCAGGTCGACGTCGAACGGCAGATGCCCCGCGAGCCGGACGGCACCGTCATCCGCACCGCCGATCCCCGCCGGGGCGGCTGGTTCCGGCTGCTGAACGACGGAGGTCCCGCGGCCGACGCCACCCGAGGCATCAACTGCCTGGACTGCACGCTGTCGATGTTCGAAACCTGGGTGCACGGGCGGCCACGGGTGTCGGCGCCGCGTACCTTCGACGGCTACCTGGACGGGGACATCCGCCGCCCGATCCGAGGCGAGGCCGGCGGCCCGGGCCGGGTGGAGGACGTGACCGGAGGACGCTTCCAGCAACTCCTCGCCCCGCCGTCCAGTCAACGCCCGTACGCCGAGCAGGAGCGGGAGGCCGCCGAACGGGGCTACCGCAACCTGCACGACCAACTGCTGTTGGGCGGCCACGGCAGTTACGCGTTCCTCGTCACCGAGTGGCCACACGGCGGTTCGCACGCGTGGGTGGCGCTCAACCAAAACGGCACGGTGCTCTACGTGGACCCGCAGAACGGCGTGGTCCGGGACCGGCCGTTGTACCCCGACGTGGTCGGCATCGACGCGCTGGTGCTGAGCGGAGACGGCCGACCAATGCCGCTCGGCGGGCTGCCCCGCGGCCGGTTCAGCGAACGGCCCGACCTGCCGGACCACCCTTCGGTGGACGACGACGGCGGCCACGGTGACCCCTACATCAACCGGATGTACCTGCTGCTGGACGGCCCGGGCTCGGCGAGCGCGGGCGACGGCGCGGCGAATTCTGGCAATTCTAGTCAACCAACTTCCAATCTCGCCCAGCTCACGACCTCGGAGTTGGTGGCGCTGACAGACCTTCGCGAACGCGCCCTGGGTGCCGCTGACCGGGTCGAGGATGCTTTGACTCAAATCGGGCAACGCGTGACCGACACGCTTGGCCTGAGTCATCCGATTCGACTGCGGGACCGCGATTTTCGGGTAAAAGGGCTTGAATCGTTGGCACGGAAGTACCTTGACGAGGGGCGCGTCGCCCAGGTTGACGTCTCTGAGTTCGTACTGAGCGTCAATGACGTATTGAGATTCTGCTTTGAGATACCGTCTGCCGAGCACTACACCCAGGCCGTGGATGTGGTTCTGGCAGACCTGGTTGGAGTCGGGTTCTCAGTGCCGACCTCAACTTGTAAGAACTTTTGGCGCGAGGGTAATAGATTTTACGGCTTGAACTGTACCCTTCGTTTGCCCGACGGGATGCTGGTCGAGTTGCAGCTGCACACCCCGGCATCGCGGGAGGCCTGGCTGGCTACTCACGAAGAGTATGAGGTGGTGCGGCGGCCGTCGAACCGCGCCGAACGACGATTCGAGGCGTTGCTGCGGATGCTTGCCGCGAACCGCGAACGTGGCCTCCCCGATGCCCTGCCAGGCGGGCTTGATATTCGTTTCCCTGCCAAGGATGCCACTTTTGCCAAATGGATTAGTCAGAATATTGACGTTTGGCGCAAGTATGATGCGTGGCTGACCCAGCGCGGGACGAGCCTCCCGCAGGTTGTGCATGACTTTGGGTTAGGGTCTCGGGACTTCCCCGTAGCGCCGGATGTTGCAGAAGAGTTGGAGCGGGAGATTGTTGAGTTACTACGTAATCTACCGGACTGATGAGGAGGAAAGGCCGGTTGGCATCTTCGTCATGGATGCGGGGCCCGGTCACGCCGTTCTTTGGGATCATCGCGCTCGGGCCTGGGTCTATGACCCGGAACTCGTTGTGCGCTTTCTCGATGACTACCGTAATGCGGACCGCTATAAGAACGTCAGCCGCGCCGCGGTTGAGTTAGTGGCCGAGGCTGTCACCGGGGACGGGAAGTTGCCTGACGAGAGTTCATTTCGTGCGATGTTCAGGGATGGGCAGCAACAGTGATCCCTGAGAATGGCTGCGCATCCAGGAGGTCCGGCAGACACTGCCGCACGCCCCGCGGCATCTCGGGAGCAGTCTGGCGGCCCTGGCCGCAGACGACGGTGATCGGGGAGCTGCCCGCGCCTTGCTCGACGAGGCCGGCTGAGCTCGCGACCGGCATCGGCGCGCACGGGGTCACCCGGTGGATCGAGGAGGCCCGCGACGGGTTGGGCCTGCTTTGACGGTGGATCGCCGCCGGGCGCTGGGTTCCCGGCCTGACGGTGGGTCATCGCTGTGGCGCGAAGCTGGGGAGTCGGCCGGGCCGAATAGCATCGACGGATGGCGAGTTCCGACACGCGAAGCGGCAAGTTCAATGTCTGGGCATGGCTGGTTGGCATCCTGTTTGGCCTGGCGATCGGCATCCCCTCGTTCGGCTCGACGGGCGGCGTCGCCTTCGGAGTGGCTCTCGGCATCGTCTCCGCGATCGTCTTCGGCGCGGCCCGAGGGCGAACCGCCGGCGACCCTGTCCAGGGTGCACCGGACGGCAGTGCCAGCGGGGACGGCGCTGATGGCCCCGGCCCAGCGTGATCGACTCGGGTTTGGTGAAGTCGGGGCATCCGGGGCCATGGGATAGCCCGACTCTCATGAAATCGAGTGGATCATGGTGCGCGGCGACCTCGGGGCCGGGCGAGGTGGCAGGGCCGGGCGAGGAGGCAGGGCCGGGCGGCGTGGCGGGGCTTGGCGAGGAGGCAGGGCCGGGCGGCGTGGCAGGGCCGGGCGGGGTGGCGGGGCTTGGCGGGTTGGCGGAGGCGGCCATGGGGCCGGGCGAGGTGGTGGGGCCGGGCAGTGTGGCGGAGGCGGTGGCCGTACAGGAGGAGTTGCGGCCGTTGGTCGACCTGGTCGGGCCGGGGCCGAGCGCGCCGGAGACGGTGGCCGGCCTGGACGTCGCGTACTCCTTGGGTGGTGACCTTCTGGCGGCGGCCGTGACGGTGTTGGATGCCCGGACGTTGGCCGTGGTGGACTCGGCGGTCAGTGTGGGGCGGCCGGCGTTCGGCTATGTGCCGGGGTTGTTCGCCTTCCGTGAGTTACCCGCGTTGCTCGCCGCCCTGGACCGCCTGGCCACGGTCCCCGACCTGCTGGTGTGCGACGGGCACGGGCTGGCGCATCCGCGTCGGTTCGGGCTGGCCTGCCACCTCGGTGTGGTCACCGGGTTGCCCGCGATCGGGGTGGGGAAGACCGCGCTGGTCGGGACGTGGGAGCCGCCGGCCACCGGGCGGGGTGCCTGGTCGCCGCTGCGCGACGGCGGTGATGTCGTCGGCCGGGTGCTACGGACCCAGGACGGGGTGAAGCCGGTCTTCGTCAGCGTCGGGCATCGGATGAGTCTGGAGAACGCGACCGCGCAGGTGCTTGCGCTGGCCCCGCGATTCCGGCTGCCGGAGAGCACCCGCACCGCCGACCGACTCTGCCGCGATGCCCTCTCCCGAGCAGAACACCCGGACTGACGGCCGGCGTGCGCCCGGACTGCCGCGCCGCTGGCGCCCGGACTGCTGCCGCGAGCGCCCGGACTGCCGCGCCGGGGATGATCGACTCGGGTTTGGTGATGTCGGGGCATCCGAGGCCGCCGGATAGCGCGACTTCAATGAAACCGAGTGGATCTCGGCGGGTGAGGAGGTGCTGACGTCGGCTTGCACACCTGTCGAGAACCGCGCCAGGAGCAGGTCGGCGGGTCGGGTCGCAAACCGTAACGCGGCACACATCCGGGCCGCTCTATGACCGGCGGGGTGGGTGGGCCGGTAGTAGCCTGACCCGCGGACCCCACCCGGGGAGAACGGCGAGGTGATCATGACGGTGCGTCGACGCGCGGCACGGCTCGCGGCGGTCTGCGGTCTGGTGGGCGGCCTGGTGATGCTCGGCGCGTCGCCGGCGCTGGCCGACGAGGACTCGGTCCGGGTGGGTGCGGCCAGCAGCTTCGCCGCTGGCGGTTCCGCGCAGGCGGTGAACGTGGCGGTGCGCAAGCGCACCGATGGTTGCGTCCTGCTGCGTACCGTGCTGTTTCTCAACCTTGAGGAGCTCCAGCCGCACCAGTTGAAGGTCGAGGTCAACGCGGGCGGGAGTTGGACCCCGGTGGCCGTCACCGGCGGCGGCGGTGCCGTGGGCACCGCGCAGACGTCACCGTCGAAGCCGACCCTGTGCAAGGGCAAGGGCATCACGGTGCGGTACCGGGTGACGTTCGGTGCCGGTGCCCCGGGTGGCCGGCTCGCCGTTACCGGCGTGGGTGTCAACGCGGCCGGTCAGGAGATCGGCCGGGGCAGCGACGCGGCGAGGGTGACCGGCGCGCGGGTCACCCCGTCGCCGACGCCGTCGAAGAAGGCGACGCCCACCCCGAGCCCGACCGACGTCGCGACAGTCGACGACGCGGCGACTCCGGCGGCGCTGGGGGCCGCGTCCACCGCGCCGGACACCTCGGCTGCCGCGGCGTCATCCGGCATGTCGCCGGTAATGATCTTCGGCATCGTCATGGTGGCGATCGGGTTGCTGCTCATCGTGCTGCTGTTCCGTCGCTCGCGCCAGGACCGCAAACCGTCCGACGAGGCGCCCGGCACGCTGCCGGGCAACCCCGGCGGCACCACCTACCGGGCCGCCGGTGGGCCGCCGGCCGCGCCCGGTCGCCCCGGCCAGGTGTACGGCCAGCAGCCGCCCGCCACCGGTTGGGGTGCCGTGCCGTCCCCGCGCCCCGCCGCCGGCGGGGTCTACGGGGCCCGGCCAGCGGCTGCCGGCGCGCCCCCGGAGGCGACGCAGCCGATGCCGGGAGCACCCGAAACCCGGCAGTTGCCCGGGAATCCGCCTCCCGACGATGGCGGTCACACCGTGATCATGCCCCGGCTCCCCGGCTGAGCGGGGCTCGACCCGGACCCTCCGTTACGCTCAGGCTCGGTGTCTACCTGCGGCCAAGGAGTGGAACACGTGTCTGATCTGTCCCAGATTGTGAAGGCGTACGACGTCCGAGGGACGGTGCCGGACCAGTGGGACGAACGGGCCGCCGAGGCGCTGGGCGCCGCGTTCACCCAACTCCTCAACTCCACCGAGGAGCCGGGCGACGCGGTCGTCGTCGGCTACGACATGCGAGCCACCTCGCCCGGACTGGCCGCCGCGTTCGCCGCCGGCGTGCGGGCCGAGGGGCGCTCGGTGATCGAGATCGGGCTCGCCTCCACCGACCTGCTCTACTTCGCCTCCGGCTCGCTCGACCTGCCGGGGGCGATGTTCACCGCCAGCCACAACCCCGCCCAATACAACGGCATCAAGATGTGCCGTTCCGGTGCCCGGCCGATCGGCCAGGAGAGCGGTCTGGCGGAGATCCGGGAGCGGGCCCAGGCTCTGCTGGACTCGGGCGACGCCCGCCCGGCCGGTGCGCCGGCCCGGCCGGCCGAGCGGCGTGACCTGCTCCCCGACTATGCCGGCTACCTGCGTAAGCTCGTCGACCTCTCGGGCATCCGGCCGTTGAAGGTCGTCGTCGACGCCGGCAACGGGATGGGCGGCTTCACCGTGCCCACCGTGCTGGGCGACGCCGCCCTGTCGCCGCTGCCGCTGGAGATCGTGCCGCTCTACTTCGAGTTGGACGGCACCTTCCCCAATCACGAGGCCAACCCACTGGACCCGGCTAACCTGGTCGACCTCCAGCGCGCGGTGGTGGAGCACGGGGCCGACATCGGGTTGGCCTTCGACGGCGATGCCGACCGGTGCTTCGTGGTGGACGAGCGTGGCGAGCCGGTCTCGCCGTCGGCGATCACCGCCCTCGTCGCCGCACGGGAGCTGGCCAAGCACCCCGGTTCCACAGTGATCCACGGTCTGATCACCTCCAGCGCGGTCGCGGAGATCATCCGTGAGCACGGTGGGAAGCCGGTCGTCGCCCGGGTCGGGCACTCCTTCATCAAGGCGGAGATGGCCCGGACCAACGCCGTCTTCGGCGGTGAGCACTCCGCGCACTACTACTTCCGGGACTTCTGGTTCGCCGACACCGGCATGCTCGCGGCGATGCACACCCTGGCGGCGCTGGGCGAGCAGTCGCTGCCACTGTCCGTGCTGGCCGGCGAGTACGAGCGCTACATCGCCTCCGGCGAGATCAACTCGACGGTCGCCGACCAGGCGGCGGCGGTGGCCGAGGTGCGGGCCGCGTACCCCGACGCGGTGGCCGACGAGATGGACGGGCTCACCCTGCGATTCCCCGACGGCGCCTGGTTCAACCTGCGCGCCTCCAACACGGAGCCGCTGCTGCGGCTCAACGTCGAGGCGCCTACCCAGGATCGGATGGTCTCGCTCCGGGACGACGTGCTCGGCCGCGTTCGCCGATAAGATCGCCTGCGCCGGTCGGCACCGCCGCCGGTCAAGCCGCACACCCGGTCGGCACCGCCGCCGGTCAAGCCGCACACGTGGAAGGAGCCGTGCCATGGCCCTGGATCCGCAGTTGCTCGAGATTCTCGCCTGTCCGGACACGCACCACGCCCCGCTCACCTACGACGCCGAGGCGCAGACGCTTACCTGCACTGAGTGTGGCCGGATCTTCGAGGTCCGCGACGACGTGCCGGTGCTGCTGCTGGACGAGGCGCGCGGCGGCCCGGGGCAGTCGTCATGATCGACGGTACGGCCGGGGTCAGCGGTCGTCGCGACGCCGACGAGGCTCTGCTCGACAACCCGGAGGCGCTGGCCGAGCGCGACCCGGGCGGCATGCTCCGGCACACGGCGTCGGCCGGTGCGCAGGTTCGCGAGAGCGCGGCTCTGGCTGCCGAGGCGAACCTGGCGGTGCTCGCCGACGACGGACGCCCCCGAGCCGTCGTGATCGCCGGCATCGGCACCGCGGGGCGTACCGGGGATGTACTGGCCACGGTCGCCGGGCCGCGCTGTCCGGTCCCGATCATCGGGCACCGCAGCGCCGGGGTGCCCGGTTGGGTGGGCGCGGCGGACGTGGTGATCGCGGTGAGCGCGTCCGGTCGTAGCCCGGAGGCGCTCGGTGCCGCCGAGGCGGCGCACCGGCGCGGTGCCCGGCTGGTCGCCGTGGGTGCCCCCGACTCGCAGTTGCAGTCGATCGCCGAGCAGGCCCGGGCGCCGTTCATCCCGGTGCCCCGCCGTGCCCCGGCCCGCGCCAGCCTCTGGGCGCTCACCGTGCCGGTCCTGCTCGCGGCCCGTTCCCTCGGGCTCGTGAAGGTCAACGAGGCGGACCTGGCGGAGACCGCGGCCCGGCTCGACGCGGACGCGGACCGCTGCCGTTCCGCCGCGGAGTCGTTCGTCAATCCGGCGAAGTCACTGGCCCTGGGCCTGGCCGGCTCGATCCCGATCGTCTGGGGCTCGTCCCCGCTGGCCACCGTGGCCGCCCGCCGGTTCGGTGACACCCTGTCGGCCAACGCCCGCTACCCGGTGGTCACCGGTGCGCTCGGGGAGGCCGGTCGGGGCCGGGTCGGGCTGCTCGACGGCGTCTTCGGCGGCCTGGCCGAGGGCGAGCGGGACATCTTCGCCGATCCGGCGGAGGAGGACGGCGAGGGCACCCGGCTGCGGCTGGTGCTGCTGCGCGACGGCGGGCTCAACGCCGAGGACGACACCGACGAGCCGCTCGCCGTCGAGGAGCGCCGCGCGGATGCGGTGCAGACCCTCGCCGAGCGTCGTGGTGTGCGGTGCGACGTGGTGACCGCCGAGGGTGGCTCCGCGTTGGAGCGGTTGGCCTCGCTGATCGCGGTCCCGGATTTCGCCTCGATCTACCTTGCCCTGGCCCATGGGTTGGACCCGATGGCCGTTCCGGCCATCACCGAGATGAAGGAGCTGTCGAACCAGTGAACGACCGTAGGGGGCGGCGCGGCATGCGCGGACCGGTCAGCTTCGTGACGCGAAGCGGAGCGGTGGCGTGAACGAGCGCAGCGAGCGAACCAGGTGGCTCAGCAGCGGGTTGTCTCAGGTCAGCGCGAAGCGAAGCGGAGCGGTGGCATGAGCGCGAACGGTGGGACGAAGGCGATTGTCGCCGCCCTGCTGGCCAACGTCGGCATCGCCGTCACCAAGTTCATCGCGTTCCTGCTCTCCGGGTCGTCGTCGATGCTGGCCGAGGCGGTCCACTCGGTCGCCGACTCCGGCAACCAGGGCCTGCTGCTGCTCGGCGGCAAGCGGGCGAAGCGGGCGGCCACCCCGGAACACCCGTTCGGGTACGGCCGGGAGCGCTACATCTACGCGTTCATCGTGTCCATCGTGCTGTTCAGCATCGGTGGCCTGTTCGCGCTGTACGAGGCGTACCACAAGTGGCACGACGGGGGCGCCATCGAGTCCTGGCACTGGCTGCCGGTGGTCGTGCTGGTGTCGGCGATCATCATGGAGTCGTTCTCCTTTCGGACCGCCATCAAGGAGTCCAACCACATCCGGGGCAACCAGTCCTGGGTGCGGTTCATCCGCCGCGCCAAGGCGCCGGAGCTGCCGGTCGTGCTCCTGGAGGACTTCGGCGCGCTCGTCGGTCTGGTGTTCGCCCTGTTCGGCGTCAGCATGACGCTGATCACCGGCAACGGTGTGTGGGACGCCGCCGGCACCGCGATGATCGGCATCCTGCTGGTCGTCATCGCCGTGGTGCTGGCCATCGAGACGAAGAGCCTGCTGCTCGGTGAGGGCGCCGAGGCGTCCGAGCTGGCCGCCATCGAGCGAGCCGTCACCGATGGCCCCGAGGTGGAGCGGATCATCCACATGAAGACGCTCTACCTGGGGCCGGAAGAGCTGATGGTGGCCGCGAAGATCGCCGTTCCGCGGTGCGAGAGCGCTCACGACCTGGCCCGCGGCATCAACGCCGTGGAGGCGCGGATCCGCGCCGCGGTGCCGATCGCCCGGGTGATCTACCTGGAGCCGGACGTCTACAGCGCCGCCGCGGCCGAGGCCGGCACCGGTGCGGCCGCCGACACCGCCGTGCCGCAGGACGCGTCGGGCGAGGCGGCCGGGCGGCCCGGGGGCTGACGGGTGGAGCCACTGTACGGACCGATCCGCGACTACGCCTGGGGCTCCCGCTCGGCCATCGCCCTCCTTCAG
The DNA here is from genome assembly GCF_040648675.1 of Micromonospora sp. NPDC049101. Classification (NCBI taxonomy): domain Bacteria; kingdom Bacillati; phylum Actinomycetota; class Actinomycetes; order Micromonosporales; family Micromonosporaceae; genus Micromonospora; species Micromonospora sp. NPDC049101. Next base: position 43,705 of record NZ_JBEZED010000014.1, read on the forward strand.
GGCCGGGTGGTGCCCAGCGCCGGCCCGGAGGCGGAGCTGTGGTTGGGCGCCCACCCGGGTGCCCCGGCCAGTGTGGACCGCGCCGGCCTGCGGGTGAGCCTCTGCGACCTGGTGCGGGACGAGCCGGGGCAGTGGCTCGGCCAGCGGGTGTCGGAGCGGTTCGGCAGCCGACTGCCGTTCCTGCTCAAGGTGCTCGCCGCCGACGCCCCGTTGAGCCTGCAGGCACACCCCGACGCCGAGCAGGCGCGGGCCGGCTACGCGGCGGAGGCGGGGCTTCCCGAGGGGCGGCGCAACTACTCCGACCCGCACCACAAGCCGGAGTTGCTTGTCGCGCTGACCCCGTTCGAGGCACTGTGCGGTTTCCGGGAGCCGGCGGAGTCGGCCGAGGCGCTCGCCGGGTTCGGCGTACCGGAGTTGGCGCCGGTGGTCGCCGCGTTGCGCGCCGGGCCGGTGGGGCTGCGGACGGCGGTGCGGACGCTGCTCGACTGGCCGGTCTCGGAACGCGACGGGTTGCTGGGTTCGGTGGTGGCCGCGTCCGCCGACGGTCCGGACGCGGAGTTGGCCCGCCGGCTGACCAAGGCGTACCCGGCGGACCCGGGCGTGCTGGTGGCGTTGCTGCTGCACCACGTGCGGCTGGTGCCGGGGGAGGCGATCTGGATGCCCGCCGGCAACCTGCACGCCTACCTGAGCGGCTGTGGTGTGGAGATCATGGCGGCCAGCGACAACGTGCTGCGTGGTGGGCTGACCCCGAAGCGGGTGGACGTCGACGAGCTGATGCGGGTGCTGCGCTTCGAGGTGCTGCACGATCCGGTGCGGGCCGCGCGGCCGGTCGGCCCGGGTGTGGACTGGTGGCCCGTGCCGGTGGACGATTTCGCGTTGCACCGGGTGCGGGTCGGCGCGGCGGTGCCCTCGGCCACGCTGCCGTTGCCCGGCCCTCGGGTGGTGCTCTGTGCCGGTGGGTCGATCACCGTGGACGACGGTGCCGGCGCGTTGACGTTGGCGTCCGGCGAGGCGGCGATCGGCACGGCGGCCGGTGAGCCGCTGCGGATCAGTGGCGCCGGCGAGGCGTACGTGGCGACGTCCGGACTGCGGTGATCCCGCACGGACCGTGGACGATACAAGTCCGACTTTTCCCGGAATAGCTTGACGGAACGGTGTCCGAGTGTGACTCTATGAGTACGCAGCGTTATCGCGACGACGGTCCGAGAACGTGCGGGGAACCAAACCGGGGGGATGCACGGGGCGGGCGGGGCATGGGCGGGAAAGTCCGTTCAGCACCGACCGCCCCGTGCGCTGTCTGCGGACCGTCCCCCTATGGCGGTCGACGGCGCGCGTAAGGTGGAAGGTCGGCGCAGACATCGTTCGACAGGAGCTTTCATGACCAGCACCCTCCCGGCGTCCCCCAGCGGCACGCCGTCCGAGGCCCGGCCGAGCACCCTCGCCGAAGGCGACTTCAAGGTGGCGGATCTGTCGCTCGCCGAGTTCGGGCGTAAGGAGATCCAGCTCGCCGAGCACGAGATGCCCGGCCTGATGGCGATTCGCCGAGAGTTCGCCGAGGCGCAGCCGCTGGCCGGCGCGCGGATCACCGGCTCGCTGCACATGACCATTCAGACCGCCGTCCTGATCGAGACGCTGGTCGCCCTCGGCGCACAGGTGCGCTGGGCGTCCTGCAACATCTTCTCCACCCAGGACCACGCCGCCGCGGCGATCGTCGTCGGCCCGAACGGCACCCCCGAGGCCCCGGCCGGCGTCCCGGTGTACGCGTGGAAGGGCGAGACCCTCCCGGAATACTGGTGGTGCACCGAGCAGGTGCTCGCCTGGCCGGACGGGCAGGGCCCGAACATGATCCTCGACGACGGTGGCGACGCCACCCTGCTCGTGCACAAGGGCGCCGAGTTCGAGAAGGCCGGTGCGGTCCCGCCGGTCGAGTCCGCCGACTCCGAGGAGTACGCGGTCATCCTCGAGGTGCTGCACCGCTCGCTCGGCGAGGACAGCCAGCGCTGGACCCGGATCGCCGCCGGCATCAAGGGCGTGACCGAGGAGACCACCACCGGCGTGCACCGCCTCTACGAGATGCACCGGGCGGGCACCCTGCTCTTCCCGGCCATCAACGTCAACGACTCGGTGACCAAGAGCAAGTTCGACAACAAGTACGGCTGCCGGCACTCGCTCATCGACGGCATCAACCGGGCCACCGACGTGCTGATCGGCGGCAAGATGGCCGTCGTGATGGGCTACGGCGACGTGGGCAAGGGCTGCGCCGAGTCGCTGCGCGGCCAGGGCGCCCGGGTCGTGGTGACCGAGGTGGACCCGATCTGCGCGTTGCAGGCCGCGATGGACGGCTACCAGGTCGCCACCCTGGACGACGTGGTCGAGCAGGCGGACATCTTCATCACCGCCACCGGCTGCTTCGACGTCATCACGAACGAGCACATGGCCCGGATGAAGCACCAGGCCATCGTCGGCAACATCGGCCACTTCGACAACGAGATCGACATGGCCGGTCTGGCCAAGCGTTCCGACGTCGAGCGGGTCAACATCAAGCCGCAGGTCGACCTGTGGCGCTTCGCCGACGGGCACGCCATCATCGTGCTGTCCGAGGGTCGCCTGCTCAACCTGGGCAACGCGACCGGGCACCCGAGCTTCGTGATGTCGAACTCGTTCGCCAACCAGACGATCGCCCAGATCGAGCTGTTCACCAAGACCGAGGAATACCCGATCGGCGTCTACGTGCTGCCCAAGCACCTGGACGAGAAGGTGGCCCGGCTGCACCTGGGCGCGCTCGGCGCCAAGCTGAGCACGCTGACCAAGGAGCAGGCCGCGTACCTGGGCATCTCCACCGAGGGCCCGTTCAAGCCGGATCACTACCGCTACTGATCGACGCTCCGCACCGGACCGGGTCGGCTGTTCGCAGCCGGCCCGGTTCGTCGTTTCCGCCCGGCTCGGCGGGCTGCGCCCCGGCTCGGCGGGCTCAGCCCGACCGTCGGTCGCGGCGGGTGGGGCGGAACCACGTCCAGACGCACCAGGCCAGCCAGCCGAGCGACACGATGGCGGCCAGCGCCCGCATGCGCAGCGCGCTGAGCAGCAGAACCACGGCCAGCACCGCCAGCCACGGCAGGAATCCCCTCACGGCGGGGATCCTTCCACACCCGAGGGGTGGCGTCGGTGCTGCCGGCCGGCCGGGCCTGCGGCGCAGGGGTCGAGTGAGCTTGTCGTGTACGACTTGACGAGCCTCCTGGCCAGGGAGCAAGGTATGCCTGCCCTAAGTTGGTTGAGGCGTACCTGATGAACTCGGAGCCCGGATGTTCGCCACCTATCTGATCGGCCTGCGGGAAGGCCTGGAAGCCACCCTGGTGGTCAGCATCCTGGTCGCCTTCCTGGTGAAGTCGCAGCGCCGGGATCGGCTGCCCCAGGTCTGGGCGGGTGTCGGCCTGGCCGTGGTGCTCTCGGTGCTCTTCGGCTGGCTGATCGAGTACACGTCGACCTCGCTGCTGTCCCGCTCCGAGGACCGGGAGTTGTTCGAGGCGATCACCTCCGTCGCCGCCGTGGTCTTCGTCACCTGGATGATCTTCTGGATGCGCCGGGCGGCCCGGACCATCGCCGGTGAGCTGCGCGGCAAGCTGACCGAGGCGCTGGCCGTCGGCTCGTTCGCGGTCGCCGGGATGGCCTTCCTCGCGGTCGTCCGGGAGGGCCTGGAAACCGCGCTGATCTTCTACTCGGCTGCCCAGGGCGCGGCCGGCGACAGTGGTCCGCTGCTCGCGTTGGTCGGCGGCGTCGTCACCGCCGTGGTGCTCGGCGTGCTGCTCTACGCCAGCGCCCTGCGGATCAACCTCGGCAAGTTCTTCACCTGGACCGGCGCGCTGCTGATCCTGGTCGCCGCCGGCATCCTCAAGTACGGCGTCCACGACTTCCAGGAGGCCGGTGTCCTGCCCGGCCTGAACGACCTGGCCTACGACATCACCGGCACGCTCGACCCGACCACCTGGTACGCGGCCCTGCTCGCCGGCATGTTCAACGTGACGCCCGCACCCACCGTGCTGGAGACGATCGCCTGGATCGGGTACGCCGTGCCGGTCCTCCTGCTCTTCCTACGGCCGGCCCGGCGCAAGCCGGCACCTGCCCCGACCACCACCGTCACCGAGCGCGGGGCCGACACCGGCACCGAGGCCGAGGCCGAGGCGGCAACCGCGCCGCAGCGTGCCTGACCCCACGAGGAGAGACAGCTCAGATGCGTACCACCCGATTTTTCGCGCTGGCCGCCGTCGGCGTGCTGGCGACGGCCGGGGTGACCGCCTGCTCCGGCGGCGACAAGGACGACCCGGCCGTGGCCGGCGGCCCGATCGCGGTCAAGGCGACGGACACCGCCTGTGAGGTCGGCACCACCGACCTGGGTGCCGGCACCGCCACCTTCAAGATCACCAACTCCGGTGCGAAGGTGACCGAGTTCTACGTCTACGCCGACGGCGACCGGGTGCTGGGCGAGGTGGAGAACATCGCCCCGGGCCTCAGCCGTGAGCTGCACGTCGAGTTGCCGGCCGGCACGTACCAGACGGCCTGCAAGCCCGGGATGAGCGGCAAGGGCATCCGGGGTGCGCTCAAGGTCAGCGGCTCGGCGCAGCCGCTCACCGCCGACGCCGCGTTGGCCGGCGCGGCCGAGAACTACCAGCGTTACGTCAAGAGTCAGACCGAGGCGCTGCTGGACAAGACCGAGGAGTTCGTGACCGCGGTCAAGGCCGGCGACGTGGCGAAGTCCAAGACGCTCTACCCGGTCGCCCGCACCTACTGGGAGCGGATCGAGCCGGTGGCCGAGATCTTCGGCGACCTCGACCCCAAGATCGATGGCCGCGAGGAGGTCATCGAGGAGGGGATGGAGTTCACCGGCTTCCACCGGATCGAGAAGGACCTCTGGCAGTCCGGCGACATCAGCAAGGACGGCCCCATCGCCGACCGCCTGCTTGTCGACGTCAAGGAGATCGTGACCAAGGCCAACGCCGAGAAGCTCTCCCCGCTCCAGCTCGCCAACGGTGCCAAGGAACTGCTCGACGAGGTGGCCAGCGGCAAGATCACTGGCGAGGAGGACCGCTACTCGCACACCGACCTGTGGGACTTCGCCGCCAACCTCGAAGGTTCCAAGGCCGCCGTGTCCGCCCTGCGCCCGGCCCTGGAGCAGCGCAACCCGGAGCTGGTCAAGCAGTTGGACACCGAGTTCGCCAACGTCGAGACGCTGCTCGGCAAGCACCGCGACGGCGACGGGTGGAAGCTGCACACCGCGCTGAGCAAGGACGAGCTCAAGGAGCTCTCCGACGGGATCAATGCGCTCGCCGAGCCGATCAGCAAGGTCGCCGCGGCCGTCGCCAAGTGACCAGGTAGCAGAAAGAGTTGGTGGGATGAGCGGGAGCAGGTTGACCCGGCGGCGGGCGATCACGCTCGCCGGCGCCGGCGTGGCCGGGATCGCCGGGGTGTCGGCAGGTGCGACGGCGTTGGTCAACGGCTCCCGTGGCCCGGCCGGGGCGAGCGACCACCCGGCCGGGGCGGTGCCGTTCCACGGCGAGCACCAGGCCGGCATTGTCACCCCGGCGCAGGACCGGCTGCATTTCGTCGCCTTCGACGTGATCACCAAGGATCGGGCCCGGCTCGTCGAGTTGCTCGAGGAGTGGACCGCCGCCGCCGCCCGGATGACCGCCGGGCGGGACGCCGGAGTGCTCGGCGCGGTGGGCGGGATGCCGGAGGCCCCACCGGACGACACCGGCGAGGCGCTCGGCCTGCCCCCGTCGCAGCTCACCCTGACGATCGGCTTCGGGCCGACGCTGTTCCGCGACGCCGACGGCCGGGACCGCTTCGGCATCGCCGACCGGCGGCCCGCCGCCCTCGCCGAGCTGCCGAAGTTCCCCGGCGACGCCCTCCAGCCGCAGCTCTCCGGCGGTGACCTCTGCGTGCAGGCGTGTGCCAACGATCCGCAGGTCGCGGTGCACGCGATCCGCAACCTGGCCCGGCTCGGCATGGGTGTGGTGAGCGTCCGCTGGTCGCAGCTCGGCTTCGGGCGTACCTCGTCGACCTCCCGTGACCAGGCCACCGCACGCAACCTGTTCGGGTTCAAGGACGGTACGGCCAACCTCAAGGCCGAGGACACCGAGCTGCTGCGCGACCAGCTGTGGGTGCAGCCGGGCGACGGGCCGGACTGGATGACTGGGGGCTCGTACCTGGTCACCCGCAAGATCCGGATGCTGGTGGAGACCTGGGACCGGACCTCCCTGGCCGAGCAGGAGGAGATCGTCGGCCGGACCAAGGGCAGCGGTGCCCCCCTCGGCCGGACCGACGAGTTCGACGAACCGGACTTCGCCGCGCGCGGCGCGGACGGCAAGCCGGTGATCGCCGAGCACGCGCACGTGACGCTGGCCCACCCGAGCCGGAACAGCGGCGCCCAGTTGCTGCGCCGGGGCTACAACTTCGTCGACGGCTCGGACGGCCTCGGCCGGCTCGACGCGGGCCTCTTCTTCATCGCCTACCAGCGTGACCCGCGTCGCCAGTTCGTCCCGATCCAGACCCAGTTGGCGCGGCACGACGTGATGAACGAGTACCTGCGGCACGTCTCCAGTGGGGTGTTCGCCTGCCCACCCGGGGTACGCGACGGCGGGGACCACTGGGGGCGCGCCCTCTTCGGCTGACCTGGGCCTGGTTCCCAGACTGCGGTGGCGCCGGCTGGCGTCGAAGGGGGATCATGGTGGCAGCCTGGCCCGGGACGTCATCCGTGCACCAGGCACCGCAGCACGTGGCGCCGCCGCCGCGGGTCGCGGTGACAGGTTCTTCGGCGGCGACACGCGTTACCGGCGGACGCCGGTCCCACCGAACTGACTGAGGATGCAATATTAATCCCATGAGAGCCCGCGTACTGGTGGTCGACGACGACCCCGCGCTCGCCGAGATGCTCGGCATCGTCCTGCGCAGCGAAGGCTTCCAGCCCTCGTTCGTGGCGGACGGCGAGCGAGCGTTGGCCGCCTTTCGTGACAGCCGTCCCGACATCGTGCTGCTCGACCTGATGCTGCCTGGTATGAGCGGTATCGACGTCGCCCGGTCGATTCGGGCGGAGTCCGGCGTGCCGATAGTCATGCTGACCGCCAAGAGCGACACCGTGGACGTCGTGCTCGGCCTGGAGTCCGGCGCCGACGACTACGTGGTCAAGCCGTTCAAGCCCAAGGAGCTGGTCGCCCGGATGCGGGCCCGCCTGCGCCGAGGCGAGGACGTCGCTCCCGAGATGCTGACCATCGGGCCACCGGACAACCAGATCACCATCGACGTGCCGGCGCACACCGTGAGCCGCAACGACGAGGAGGTGAAGCTGACTCCGCTGGAGTTCGACCTGCTGGTCGCGCTCGCCCGCAAGCCCCGTCAGGTCTTCACCCGCGAGGTGCTGCTGGAGCAGGTCTGGGGCTACCGGCACGCGGCCGACACCCGCCTGGTCAACGTGCACGTCCAGCGGTTGCGCGCCAAGATCGAGCCGGACCCGGAGCGACCGGAAATCATCCTCACCGTGCGGGGCGTGGGATACAAGGCGGGGACCGGATAGCCTGGTCGCACTGTGTCGACCTCGCCGCCCCCGCACCCCCAGAGCACGGCTGCCCGCCGGCCCAGCGCCGGCGGGGAGTTCTGGCGCGCGGTGAGTGGCCGGGTCGCCCGGGTGGTGGCCCGGGTGCACCAGACCTGGCGCCGTTCACTTCAGGTCCGGGTCGTGACCATCACGCTCGTCGCGTCCAGTCTGCTGGTCGGCGGGTTCGCTTTCCTGATCGCTGACAAGATCAGCACCATCCTGCTCGACAACGCCCGCAGCGACGTCCGGCAGCGGGTGACCAGCGGTGCGAGCTACGCGGCCAAGCAGGTCTCCCTCTACGGTCAGCCGCAGGAGGCGCAGCTCCAGGAGACCATCGACGGCACGGTCAACTACCTGGCCGGCGGTGACCCTCAGCAGACCAGCGGCGTGGTGGTGGCGATCACCGCCGACGGCTACCACAACGACATCCAGACCCGCACCGCGCCATCGGCGAACGTCCAGTCGCTGATCAGCCCGGAGCTGCGGGCCGCGATCGCCGACGGCAAGGTGGCCAGCCAGATCCGCACCGGGCGGCTCACCGGCGAGCCCACCAAATACCTGGTGTACGGCTCACCGGTGCCCACCCGCTTCGGCCAGATCGAGCTCTACTATCTGGTGCCGTTGAGCCGGCAGGACGTCACCGCCGCCGACGCACGGGCCACAGTCGTGGCCACCGGGGTCGCCCTGGTGATCCTGCTGGGGCTGCTCGCGGCGCTGGTCACCCGGTTGGTCGTCAACCCGGTCCGGGTCGCCGCACGGACCGCCCAGCGGCTCTCCGCCGGCCTGCTCGACCAGCGGATGATGGTCAACGGTGAGGACGACCTCGCTCTGCTCGCCGCCTCCTTCAACCAGATGGCCACCAACCTGCAACGGCAGATCCTGCGTCTGGAGGAGATGTCCCGACTACAGCGCCGGTTCACCTCCGACGTCTCGCACGAGCTGCGTACCCCGCTGACCACGGTACGGATGGCCGCCGACCTGATCTTCGCCGAGCGCGACGAGTTCGACCCCGCGGTGGCCCGCAGCGCCGAGCTGCTGCAGGCCGAGTTGGACCGCTTCGAGGAGTTGCTCACCGACCTGTTGGAGATCAGCCGCTTCGACGCGGGCTTCGCCATGCTGGACTCCGAGCCGACCGACCTGGTGCCGGTGGTGCACCGGGTGGTCGACCGGCTGGCTGGCCTGGCCGAGCGGGTGGGCGTCCCGATCGAGCTCGACCTGCCGGGCACGCCGGTGATCGCCGAGGTCGACCCGCGCCGGGTCGAGCGGGTGTTGCGCAACCTGGTCGGCAACGCCGTCGAACACGGCGAGGCCCGTCCGGTGCTGATCACCCTCGGGGTGGACGACACCGCCGTGGCGATCACCGTCCGCGACCGTGGCGTGGGGCTCAAGGCAGGCGAGGAGAAGTTGGTGTTCAACCGGTTCTGGCGGGCAGACCCGTCCCGGGCTCGGCAGACCGGGGGCACCGGGCTGGGCCTGTCGATCAGCCTGGAGGACGCCCGGCTGCACGGCGGCTGGCTGGAGGCGTGGGGTGCTCCCGGGCAGGGCGCGCAGTTCCGGCTCACGCTGCCGGCCCGTGCCGGTGACCGGCTGACCACCTCGCCGCTGCGGCTGGTGCCGGCCGATGCCGCGCTGCCGTTCGGCGGTCCCCGCGACGGTGGACCGCTGGCCATCGGGCCCGGCACCGGTGGGGCGTTGGCGATCGACCCGGCGCCGACCGGGGACGGGCAGCGGGCGGAGGTGCGCTCATGAGACGACCGGCTCTGGTCGTGGCGTTCGGCGTGGTGGTGCTGCTGGGCGCCGGCTGCGGCATTCCGGCGGCCTCCGACGTGCGGGTGGACGGCAAGGGCGGGGCCGCGACCGAGGCCGGCATGGTCAACGGTCCGGGCAACGAGCCGCCGACCCGAACGGCCAGCGGCAGCGTCAACGAGGCGTTCGTCCGCAACTTCCTGTCCGCCGCCGCGGGTGAGCCGGATCGGGCGTACGAGCGGGTCAAGGCGTACATCGCCCCGGAGCACAAGTCCCGCCTCCAGGACAAGAAGGGCAGCGAGGTCGCGTTGAACGTGGTCCGGCTGCGCGAGGCGGTCTACACCCTCAACAGCGACTCGACCACCACCGTGAAGATCACCGTGCAGCAGATCGGTGTGCTGCGGGCCAACGGCACCCTCGCACCACCGGTGGCGACCGAGACGGAGTACGAGTTCGGTCTCCGCAGCGCGGCGTTCAACGGCGGCGTCAACGACGAGCGTGCCGGGTTGTACGTTCTCGACCCGCCGAACGTGCTGCTGCTCAGCGACGTCGCCCTTCGTCGCTACTACCAGGACGAGTCGATCTACTTCTGGAGTTCGGACCGCACCCGCCTCGTGCCCGACCAGCGCTACCGGCCGCTCGCGGTGCCGGACGAGCGCCGGGTCAACGAGGTGGTCAAGTGGCTGGTCGGCGGCCCCTCCGAATGGCTGCGCCCGGGTGTCGTCGGGCTGCCCGACCGCACCGAGCTGATCAACAACGCCACCGGCGGCAACGGCCGGTGGGAGGTCAACCTGGACATGTCCGGCGACGACCAGAACGGCATCGACCAGTTGATCACGCAGATCGCCTGGTCGTTGGGGGACCTGCCGGGTCAGCTGGAGGTGCGGATCCGCAACAACTCGCTACCCGTCCAGGACCTGAGCGAGCGACGGGACTCCGTCGAGCTCTACCCGAACGCCGAGAGCCCGCAGCGGTTCGGCCTGTACGAGGGCGCCATCCATCCGCTCGACTTCGGCAGCGAACTCAGCGGCGCCGTGCCGCTGGCACCCGAGGCCAACCGCAACATCGTCTCCGCCGACCTGGCGGTGGCCAAGGGGGAGCGGGTCCTCGCCGCGATGGTGGTCAAGGGCAGCAGCGAGGGTGGGCACCGGCTCGCGGTGGGCGCGAGCGCCGCGCCGATCTCCGCCATCAACCGCAGCACGTCCGAATACTCCTCGATGAGCCGTCCGGTCTGGTTGCGTGCCGTCGACGCGCGCCCCGGCCGTGGTCTGGTCGTCGCCGACGGGCAGCTCTACCGGTTCGACGAGTCGGCGCGGATGTATCAGGTGCCGCTCAACCTGCCCGCCGACGTCACCGCGGTGGCCGCCGCCCTGGACGGCCAACGGGTCGCGCTGATCGCCGGTGGCCGGCTCTACGTCGCCGCCGTCAACCCGGATGGCGGGGGCGTCTCCGTCGGCCCGCCCCGGCAGCTGGCCACCTCGCTGACCTCCCTCACCGCTGTCGACTGGGGCAGCGAGGACCAACTGGTGGTGGCGGGGTCCGTCGGTCAGCCGGCGATCTACGAGATCAGCGTCGACGGTGCCCTGGAGACGCCGCTACGTACCGACCTCGGTGCCAAGGTCACCCACCTGACGGCGTACCCGACCAACCGCACCATCCGGGTGCCCAGTGGCGCCTACATGTACGAGGCGAACGGGGTGGCCTACCGCAGCAGCCCCTTCGAACGGATCGAGCCGGACAGCGTGCGGGACATCGCCCCGGTCCCGACCGGCGTGCGCCCGAGCAACCCGTCGGCACCGTTCTTCCTCTACTGAAGCGATGACCGGGCACTGACGCGATGACCGGCTACTGACGCGATGACCGGGCTCTGGGCCGACCTGGCCGACCTGGTGTTGCCCGCCACCTGCGCGGGTTGTCGGGAGCGCCGGCCCGGCCTGCGGCACGGGGTCTGCCCGGCCTGCGTCGCGGCGCTGGGCGCACTGCGCCCCCTGTCGGTCCGCCCGACACCCGCCCCGCCGGGCCTGCCGGCCTGCGTCGCCCTCGGCCCGTACGCCGGTCCGCTGCGCGAGGCTCTGCTGGCGTACAAGGAGCACGGCCGGCACGGCCTGGCCCGCCCGCTCGGCGCACTGCTCGCCGAGGTTGTCGCCGCCGCGGTCGGTGCGGCGCGGCCCGTGGCGCTGGTGCCGGTCCCGGACACGGCGGCGGCGGCCCGGTCCCGCTACGGGGACCACCTGGACCGACTGGCCCGACACTGCGCGGCCCGACTCAACCGGGGCGGCTGGGCGGCGCGGGTGCACCGTCCGCTGCGTGCCCTGCCCCGGCCCGACTCGGTCACCCTGGACAGCGCCGGCCGGGCGGCGGCGGCCGAGGCGGCTTTCCGGCCGCGTACCACTGTGGGTTGGGGTCGTGCCGCCGACCCGGCGCCGGTCGTGGTGCTGCTGGACGACATCGTCACCACCGGCGTGACCCTGGCCGCCGCGACCCGGGTGCTGAGTGCGACCGGATGGGTGCCGAGTGTCGCCGCGGTGCTCGCGGCGACCCAAAAAAGACACCACTTGTAACAGACCGTGTTTCCGTTTCACCCATTGGTGTATGAGCTGCGAAAAATCCTGAGAGTCTTGGCGACTTGGGGTGACTGCCGGGCGAACAGGAGTTAGCGTTTCGCTGTCGGGGGTAGGAGGTCGTTCCAACGCCCTCGGCGGTGAGAGGAGGCGTAGCCGTACCAACCGGTCGACGCCAGCGGGTCCCCCCACGGCGCGCGACCGGGTTACCGGATCGAAGACCGTCCGAACAAGGGAGGTCACGTGGACATCGTGGTCAAGGGCCGAAACGTCGAAGTGCCGGACCATTACCGGGTGCACGTAGCCGAGAAACTCGCAAAGATCGAACGCTACGACCACAAACTGATTCGCGTCGATGTCGAGCTGTTTCACGAGCGCAATCCGCGCCAGGCCGAACACTGCCAGCGGGTGGAGATCACCTGCGTTTCCCGAGGCCCGGTGATGCGGGCCGAGGCCTGCACGAACGACTTCTACAGCGCACTCGACGCGGCCATCGCGAAGCTCGACACCCGGCTGCGCCGCGCGGCCGACCGCCGCCGCGTACACCGGGGTCGACACGCCCCGATCTCCGTCGCCGAAGCCACCGCGAATCTGCCCGTCGCGGACCTGGTGGCCACCCCGCTGAGCGCGCCGCTCGACGGCGCCCGCGCCGGCACCGCCGTCGCGGAGCGGGTCGAGGAGGAGCACGACGACCAGCCCTGGCACATCGCCCGGGAGAAGGTGCACCCGGCGGAGCCGATGACGATCGACGACGCGCTGTTCGAGATGGAACTTGTCGGCCACGACTTCTACCTGTTCCAGGACAAGGAGTCCGGCCGCCCGAGCGTCGTCTACCGCCGCCACGCGTACGACTACGGCATCATCTCCCTCGCCACCGACCGCTAACCGAGCCACGTCGACCGGGAGTTGTGGCAGGACAACGCCTGCCACAACTCCGTGGTCCGTCAGCGCGGGTCGGCCGACAGCAGCGCGAAGGTCAGGTCGTCCAGGCGGGCACCGGCCAGGCCGGGCAGCCGCCCGCGCTGCAGGGCCTCGCGCCGGAACCCGACCCGCTCCAACACGCGGTGCGACGCGGTGTTGTCCGGCACCGTGCCGGCGGTCAGCCGGGCGACACCAACCGGCCCGAACGCCCAGTCCACCAGCAGTCGGACCGCCCGGGTCGCGTACCCCCGGCCGCGCCAGTCGGGCAGCAGGGCGTAGCCGACCGACGCCTCGCCGGCGGCCACGTCGGCGTACGACAACCCGCAGCTGCCCACCGGCTCCCCGCTGGCCGCGTCCGTGATCAGGAGTCGGGCGATGTCTCCGGTCAGCCAACCGCTCTCCGCGAGACGACAGCGTCGCTCGATCGCCTCCCGCGTCGGCGGCACGGGCGGCGCCTGGTTCGCCACCACCTCGGGTCGGCTGTGCAGCCGGTACATCAGGTCGGCGTCGTCCGGCGCGAGCCGGCGCAGCGTCACCACCTGGTCGGTGAGCACCCCGCCGGGCAGGTCGGGCAGCAGTCGGACGGTCGGTCGGTGCGGGTCTTCGGCGAGACGTACCCAGGCCAGCAGGTCGTGCCGACCCCCGTCCTGGCCCGACCCGGCCGACCGGCGCGAACCCTCGTGGCGGAAGCCGGCGGCCAGCGCGACCCGCTGGCTCGGGCCGTTCTCCGGCTCGGTGAGCAGCTCCAGCCGAGCGGTTCCGGTGGCGAACGCGTGCTCGCTCAGCGCGCGGGTGGCCGCGGCGGCCAGTCCGCGCCCACGCGCCGCCGGCCGCAGCCAGTAGCCGATCTCGGCCTGGCCACGCGCGGGCACCGGGTTGTTCAGCCCCACCGCGCCGAGCAGCCGGTCGGTGGCCGGGTCCGCGACGGCGTACGCCGCGCCGCCGCCGGTCCAGGCCGCCGGGGCGCCGACGTCGATCCACCACCTGGCGTCGGTCCGGGTGTACGGCGTGGGCAGGTTCGAGACGAACCGTTGGGTCAGCGGGTCCGCGCAACCGTCGACCACGTCGGCGGTGTCCTCGGCCCGGAAGGGACGCAGCCGCACCCCGTGCGCCTCCACGACCTGCCGGAGCGTCATACGAGGTCCTCGGCGAGCAGCGCGGCCACCCAGGCGTCGACCCGTTCGCCCCGGTGCTGCACCCCGCCGCGGGCGGTCCCCTCGAACGTGAAGCCGGCCTTCTCCGCCACCCGGCGCGAGGCGGTGTTGCCCACGTTCGCCTTCCACTCGATCCGGGCCAGGCCCAGCGTGGCGAAGCCCCAGGTGCTGAGCGCGACGAGCGCGGCCGGCAGGTACCCCCGGCCCCGGGCCGCCGGGGCGGTCATGAAGCCGACGTCGGCCTGCAGGGCGTCGGTGGGGGAGAGTCGCAGGTCGATCGTGGCGGCGTACCTGTCGTCCGGGTCGGCGACCACGAAGCAGGCGGCCTCACCCCGAGCCCAGGCGTCCTGGCCGTAGACCTGGTAGCCCTGCGCGTCGGATCGCTCGTACGGGTCCGGCACGGTCGTCCAGCGGATGCTCTCCGGATCCCGGCAGGTCCGCACCACGGCGTCCAGGTCGTGCTCCTCCATCGGTCGCAGGCGCAGCTCACCGGCCCCGGCGGTGGCGAACAGGGTGGGCTGCGGGCGGCCGAAGACGGCGGCGCGCCGGGCCGCGAGGGTGCCGTGACCAGCAGGTCCGGTCGCCCCGGGCGCGGGCACCTCGCCGGGCAGCAGGGAGCCGATCCAGCCGTCCGCGCCGGACTGTGTCGCCGGGTTGGCCAGGCGCAGCCGGCCGTCGATCCGGAAACCGGCCCGGAGGGCGACCAGCCGGGAGACGTGGTTGCCCACCTCGGCCTGCCAGATCAGCCGGCGCAACCCGAGGGTGTCGAAGGACCAGCGGGCCACCGCCCGGGTGGCGCGGACCTGCACGCCCCGGCCGCGCGCCCAGGGGGCGGTCCAGTAACCGACCTCGCCGGTGCCGTCCCGGTCGATGGAGATCAGCCCGCACGAGCCGAGCAGTTCACCGGTCGCCGGGTCGCAGACCGCGAACGGCGCGCCGGTGCCCTCCGCCCAGGCCGCCCTGCTCATCTCGGTGACGAAGCCGAGGGCATGTTCGGGCAGGTACGGGCGCGGCACGGTGGTCCAGCGCTGAATGTCCGGATCCTGGCACGCCTTGTGTACGGCGTCGGCGTCGCTGTCCCGCCAGGGCCGCAACAGCACGCCGTCCTCAGTGATCTCCACGGGCTCCACCCGTGCATCCTGCCGCAGCGTTCGCCGACGGCGTAACCGGATAACGTTTGGGGTGTGCGCAGGACGCGAAGTATGTCGGGTTCGGCGGAGTCGACCACCGCCACCAGTGACCATCGGGCCGATGGAGCGCCTACGATGGTTCGAGACTGTCTAGGGGAGCGTTGATCCGTGTCGATTCTGGAAAAGGTCCTTAACGCGGGCGAGGGCCGCATGGTGCGCCGGCTCAAGGCCATCGCCGCCGCCGTCACCTCGATCGAGGACGACTACGTCAACCTCACCGACGAGGAGTTGGCCGGCATGACCGAGCAGTTCCGGGAGCGGCTCGACGAGGGTGAGACCCTCGACGACCTGCTGCCGGAGGCGTTCGCGGTGGCCCGCGAGGCGGCCGCCCGGGTGCTCGGCCAGCGCCCGTACGACGTCCAGGTGATGGGCGGCGCGGCGCTGCACTTCGGCAACATCGCCGAGATGAAGACCGGTGAGGGCAAGACGCTGACCTCGGTCATGGCCGTCTACCTCAACGCGCTGTCCGGCAAGGGCGTGCACGTGATCACGGTCAACGACTACCTCGCCCAGCGTGACGCGGCGTGGATGGGTCGGGTGCACGAGTTCCTCGGGCTGACCGTCGGCGTGGTGCTGCCCAACCGGCCGGCCACCGAGCACAAGGCCGCCTACGAGTGCGACATCACCTACGGCACCAACAACGAGTTCGGCTTCGACTACCTGCGCGACAACATGGCCTGGTCGAAGGACGAGCTGGTGCAGCGCGGCCACAACTTCGCCGTGGTCGACGAGGTCGACTCCATCCTGATCGACGAGGCCCGCACCCCGCTGATCATCTCCGGCCCGGCCGAGCACTCCGCCCGCTGGTACGGCGAGTTCGCCGGAGTGGTGGCCCGGCTGCAGCCCGGCACCGACGGCGAGGGCGACTACGAGGTCGACCACTCCAAGCGCACCATCGCGGTGACCGAGCGGGGTGTCGCCAAGGTCGAGGACCGGCTCGGCATCGACAACCTGTACGAGTCGGTCAACACTCCGCTGGTCGGCTACCTCAACAACGCCATCAAGGCCAAGGAGCTCTACAAGCGCGACAAGGACTACATCGTCAGCGACGGTGAGGTCCTGATCGTCGACGAGTTCACCGGTCGCATCCTGCACGGCCGTCGCTACAACGAGGGCATGCACCAGGCGATCGAGGCCAAGGAGGGGGTGGAGATCAAGCAGGAGAACCAGACTCTTGCCACCATCACCCTGCAGAACTACTTCCGCCTCTACGAGAAGCTGTCCGGGATGACCGGCACGGCGCAGACCGAGGCGAGCGAGTTCAACAAGGTCTACAAGGTTGGCGTCGTGACGATTCCGACCCACCGCCCGATGGTCCGCGAGGACCGGCCGGACGTCATCTACAAGACGGAGAAGGCCAAGTTCAACGCCGTCATCGAGGACATCGCCGAGCGGCACCAGCTCGGTCAGCCCGTCCTGGTCGGCACCGTCTCGGTGGAAAACTCCGAGATCCTCTCCCAGTTGCTGCGCCGACGGGGCATTCCGCACAACGTGCTGAACGCCAAGTTCCACGCCCGGGAGGCCGAGATCGTCGCCCAGGCCGGGCGTAAGGGCGCGGTCACCGTGGCCACCAACATGGCCGGCCGCGGCACCGACATCCTGCTCGGCGGCAACCCCGAGTTCCTCGCCGCGAACGAGCTGCGCCAGCGCGGTCTCGACCCGCTGGAAAACGAGGAGGAGTACGCCAAGGCGATGGAGGAGGTCCTGCCCACCTGGAAGCAGGCCTGCGACGCCGAGGCGGACGAGGTCTCGGCCGCCGGTGGCCTCTACGTGCTGGGCACCGAGCGGCACGAGTCCCGGCGGATCGACAACCAGCTGCGCGGTCGTGCCGGCCGGCAGGGTGACCCGGGCGAGTCCCGTTTCTACCTGTCCCTGCAGGACGAGCTGATGCGCCGGTTCCGCGCCGGTGCGGTCGAGGCGGTGATGGAGCGCTTCAACATCCCGGAGGACGTGCCCATCGAGTCGAAGATGGTCACCCGGCAGATCAAGAGCGCGCAGGCCCAGATCGAGGGCCAGAACGCCGAGATCCGTAAGAACGTGCTGAAGTACGACGAGGTGCTCAACAAGCAGCGCCAGGTCGTCTACGCCGAGCGGCTCCGGGTGCTCAACGGTGAGGACCTCTCCGACCAGGTCCGCAACATGATCGACGACACCGTCGAGGCGTACGTGCGGGGTGCCACCTCCGAGGGCTACGGCGAAGACTGGGACCTTGAGCAGCTCTGGTCCAGCCTCAAGCAGCTCTACCCGGTCGGCGTGACGATCGAGGAGTTGGAGGAGGAGGCCGGCGGCTCGCGGGCCGGCATGGACGCCGACTTCCTGGTCGCCCGCCTCAAGGACGACGCCAACGCCGCGTACGACCGGCGCGAGGAGGAGGTCGGCACCGAGGGCGTGCGTCAGCTCGAGCGGATGGTGCTGCTCCAGGTCATCGACCGCAAGTGGCGCGAGCACCTCTACGAGATGGACTACCTCCAGGAGGGCATCAACCTTCGGGCGTACGCCCAGCGCGACCCGGTGGTGGAATACCAGCGCGAGGGCTTCGACATGTTCGCCACCATGATGGAGGGCATCAAGGAGGAGACTGTCGGCTTCCTCTACAACGTCGACGTCCAGGTGGCCGAGCCGGAGCCGGAGGCGGGCTCGGAAGAGGTCGCGCTGCTCGACAAGCCGGTGGAGATCCGGGCCAAGGGTCTCAACCAGGCACCGCGGCGGCAGGGCCTGCAATACTCCGCGCCCACCATCGACGGCGAGGCGAGCCCCGGCGCTCCCGTCATCGAGCAGGCCGAGCAGCAGGCTCCGGCGCTCGGTGTGGGTCGCCCCGCCCCGGGCGCCCCGGCGGCACCGGGCCGCACCGCCCCGTCCGCCCCGCAGCGTCCGGCCGCCGGTCTTCGCGGCCCGGCAGTTCCGTCGGCCGCCTCCCGCCGGCCGGCAGCCAACCAGGCGGAGGCGAGCAACGGCCCGTCCCGCAACGCGCCGTGCCCGTGTGGCTCGGGCCGCAAGTACAAGCGCTGCCACGGTGCCCCCAACGGCGGCAACTGACCGACTCGACAGCACCTGACCAACGGGTCCCGGCCGTCCAGGCCGGGACCCGTTCGGCGTCTCCCCCGTGACCTCCCGCCATGCGCTGGGCGTGTCTGGAGGTGGCGCCAGGGACCTCGTCCTTGCAGGGCGGGCGGCGCCCCTGGGCGCGTTGGATGTGGTCAGAGGACGTGCAGGGCGGTGCAGAGCCAGCGGCCCCGGCGATGCTCCAGGCGCAGTGCCATTGCCCAGCTCCGACCGCCCGCGCCGGTGAGGACGGCCGCCGCCTCCACTGCGGCCTCTCGTGGCTCGCAGACGCGCAGGCGTAGCAGCCGGACCAGCGGTCGGCCGGTTCGGCGGCGGGATGTCCCGGCCCGGCCGGATGCGCGGGCGAGTTCGGTCAGCAGGTCTCCCGCTCGGGCCGGGTCGAGCAGCGCCCGCACCTGGGTCGGCGAACGGTAGCCGTTGACCACCTCCAGGCAGGTGCCGACGAAGCGGTGCGCGGCTCGGGTGGTTTCCGGAGCGGTCGACGGCGGCAACGACACGACCGGGTGGGTGGTGGTGGACCTGTTCGGCACCGGGCGCAGGGCTGCTCGCCGCTCCGCCGGCCGAACCGGGCTGGGTCGGGTGGAGGCGAACAGGTCGAGGGCGAGCTGACCGTCAGTCTGCGCCGGCCAGTACGACCCGTCGGTCTCGTCAACGTACGGCGGGTCGAAGGGCGGGACGGGGCGCAGCCGCACGGTTGGTCGGGAAGGACCGGATCGCGCTCCACTCATCATGGCTCCCAGAGACTGCGTTTGCCTTCGTTTGCCTCCGACAACCTCGATTCTGGGCGACAGAACGGCTTCGGTCAATGGCCCGGTGGCAGCCTCCACCGGACGAGGCGCATGATCCACTCGGGTTTCTTGATAACGCGGGGTCCCAGCGCCCCCGATACCCCGACCTCAAGAAAACCGAGTGGATCATGCCCCTGCCAGGGATGGACGGGCGGGCCAGGTCGGGCTCTGCTACTCCGGATCGCGGTCGACAAGCGGGTTGCTCTGCACCCACTCGGCGGTCTCGGAATACTTGCGCGCTATGTACTCCTCCAGGCGCGCGCGCTCGACGCGCCACTGGCCGCGCCCACCGATCTTGATCGCCGGCAGTTCGCCACTGCGCACCATGTGGTAGACCTGCGAGTCCGACACGTTCAGCTCGGTGGCGACGTCGGAGAGCAGCAGGAACCGTGGCTCCACAGGGACTCCCGAGGTTGATGTCGTTTGGCTCAGTTTGCCACCGACAGCCCCGACCGCCCAGCGCCCGGCCCGCCCGACGGCGGATCGACCGTACGGGACACACCGGGCGGGAACTTCCACCGGCCGGTGTCGGGGTGTATGACGATCACGGCGTGCGGCATGATCTGCGCCCGTGCCGGCGGACGCCGGTGGAGGACGACGCGGGGAGACGACCGGTGACCAACGAGCTTGTCCGGGTGTACGTGCCGGCGACCGTACCCATGGTGGCCCGCCTGCGGGCGGAGGGACTGACCGCCGACCAGGCGCACGCGGTGACTCCGGCGTTGCGCGAGTGGTACGCCGAGGGCGACGAGGAGGAGTTGGAGTACGTCGCGTTCACCCGGGCCGCCCAGGACTCGCTGCACCTGCTCCGGGCCGATCCGACCGCTCCCCGCCGCCGCGTCGTCGTCTCGGTCGACCTCCCGGCGAGCGCGCTCGGGCGGGACGACGGTGAGTTGGGTTCCAGCACCGTGACGTTGGCCGACGCCGTGCCGGTGGGTGCCGTCGCCGCGCTCCACGTGGACGGCGCGGACGCGGCCGAGGAGGTCGCCGCGGCGGTCCAGGTGGTGGCCGAGGCGGCCGCTGGCGACCCCGACGCGCAGTTCACCGTCGACGGCGCCGAGGACCACGAGCTGGAGTGGTACGACGTGACAGAGCTGGACCTGCTGCTCAACGCGGCCAGCTGAGCCGGCCGCCCGAACGCCGGCCGCCCGAACGCCGGCCGCCCGAACGCCGGCCGCCTGAACGCCGGCCGCCCGAACGGTCCGCCGGAACGCCGGCCCGGTAGAAGCGCCGGAACGCCGGTCCGCCGGAAGGCTGGTTGGCAGGAGCCAGCCCGGCGTCAGCGGGCCGGATCGGCCTTGGCCGGGTCCGTGTCGAACGCCTCGGCGGGGTCCGGCTCGTCGTCCTGCGGGTCGACCCGTTCCGCGACGGCGGTGTCCGGGCTGTCGGCCGGTGTGTCGTCGTCGGTGTGGGCCGGGCCGAGCGTGCGGCCGAACGCGATCAGGGCGGTAAGCGCCCCCACGAAGAGCACCCAGATGCCGTTGTCCACCCGCGAGGTGCCCAGTGAGGTCTGTGCCACCGCGTCCGCCTCGCTGAGGGCGCTGGCCAGGTCGAGCAGCGACCGGCCGCCGATCCGGATGATCACCTCGGCGAGCAGCAAAAGCAGGCCCGGTCCGGCACCGGCGAGCAGGTACGCCGGCCAGCGCAGCGTCGGGGCCGCCGGATCGCGGCGCACCAGCCGGCGCCGCGCCCAGGTCAGGTAACCGAAGGCGAGTAGCCCGGCGACCAGCCCGGCGACCAGCGACTCGGTGCGGGACACCCACTTGGCCGCGTCGACGAGCGACTGTTGGCTGTCGCCGGCCCCGAAGAGGTCGAACAACGGGTCCCGGGCCTGGCTGAACGCGACCACGAAGACCAGCGTGCCCAGGGCGGCGGTCACCACCGCACCGATGGCCGGTGCGGTCCGCGCGGCGGCCACGGCACCACCGATGATCGCCGCGGCGGCGGTGGTGCCGGCGATCACGTTGGTGGTCGAGGTGTCGAAGTAGGTGAGGTTGATGGCCACCGCGGCGGCCAGCCCGACCAGCATCCCGCCGCCGATGGCCCCGGCGTAGCGCAGGGTGGCCCAGTCGCCGTACCGGCGGGCCAGCAGGTTGCCGCCGGCCAGCGCGACGGCTGCCCCGCACACCAGCGCGGCCGAGATCACACCGGGCAGGGCGAACGCGGAGAGGCTGATCGCGGTCACCCCGGCCGCTGCCGAGGTGATGGCCTCCCGGGTGGACCAGAGCATGGCGGTCAACCACCCCAGGGCCAGCAGCGCGAGCACCGCCGCGCCGGGCGCGGGCAGCGGCCGGCCGCTGGGGGTTGCCGCGTCGGCCGCCGGGTCGTGCGACTCCGCGGCCGGGACGCGGCCGGGCTGCTTGGTCATCGTCTCCCCTTCGAGGCGGCAGGTCACCGACCATTGAGGGTACGCGGCTCGGCTGAGCGTTCCACCGCCGCGGACGGCCGCGACACCTCGTCGCGCTGGCCTGCGCACAGTACGACGGGCGGCCGGCGCACCGGCCCTGCCGATCGACCTCGGTCGGTAAGGGGAGGAGGGGTGGGCCGGTCCTTGGTGTGGGGCGATGGCGGAGGCAGGCTGTGCTGCCCTTCGTGGGAGAATCGCGGGAGGTCCCGCCGCTGCTCGGCCCCTCCGTGCGGCGTCCGGTGTCCGGCCGCCCGGTCGGTGCCCGCGGGTCCGGTTTCGCCACTGCTGTCGAGATCGCCAGGAGCCTTGATGGATGCCGTGTTCTCCGTTCCCGAGCCGCGCAACGAGCCGGTTCGCAACTACGAGCCGGGCAGCCCCGACCGGGACCGGCTCCAGCGGCGGCTGACCGAGCTCGCCGCCGAGCGCATCGACCTGCCGATGACCATCGGCGGTGACCAGCGGATGGCCGCCGGTGACCCGATCGACGTGGTGCAGCCGCACCGGCACGCGCACGTGCTGGGCGTGACCGCGCACGCCACCCACGACGACGCGCACGCCGCGATCAAGGCGGCCAAGGACGCCGCGCCGATGTGGCGGGCGCTGCCGTTCGAGGAGCGGGCGGCGATCTTCCTGCGCGCCGCCGAGCTGCTCGCCGGCCCGTGGCGCGACACCCTCAACGCCGCCACCATGCTCGGCCAGTCGAAGACCGCGATCCAGGCGGAGATCGACTCGGCGTGCGAGTTCATCGACTTCCTCCGGTTCAACGTGCACTTCGCGCGTCGCCTGCTCGAGGAGCAGCCGGCGTCCTCGCCCGGCGTCTGGAACCGCTTCGACCACCGCCCGTTGGAGGGCTTCGTCTACGCGGTCACCCCGTTCAACTTCACCGCCATCGCGGGCAACCTGCCGTCGGCGCCGGCCCTGCTGGGCAACACGGTGATCTGGAAGCCGGGTCCGACGCAGCAGTTCGCCGCGCACTTCACCATGCGGCTGTTCGAGGCCGCCGGCCTCCCGCCCGGTGTGATCAACATGGTCACCGGCCGGGGCGAGGAGGTCTCCGACGTGGTGCTCGCCGACCCGGACCTGGCCGGCATCCACTTCACCGGCTCGACGAAGGTCTTCCAGCAGCTGTGGCGGACCGTGGGCGACAACATCGCCCGCTACCGGGGCTACCCGCGCCTGGTCGGCGAGACCGGCGGCAAGGACTTCGTCGTGGCGCACACCAGCGCCGACGTGGACGCGCTGCACACCGCGCTGATCCGTGGCGCGTTCGAATACCAGGGCCAGAAGTGCTCGGCGGCCTCGCGGGCGTACGTGCCGCGTTCGATCTGGGAGGGCGGGCTGCGGGACCGGCTGGCCGCCACCACCGACTCGCTGACCTACGGCGACGTGGCCGACTTCGGCAACTTCGGCGGCGCGGTGATCGACGACAAGGCGTTCGCCCGGCACACCGCCGCGCTGGAGCTGATCGGCCCCGACGACTCCTGTCGGGTGCTGGCCGGTGGCACCGCGGACGACTCGGTCGGCTACTTCGTCCGGCCGACGCTCTTCGAGTGCTCCGACGCGGCCCACGAGACCTTCACCACCGAGTACTTCGGGCCGATCCTGGGCGTGCACGTGTTCGACGACGCCCGGTTCGACGACGTGGTCACGCAGGCCGAGGCGATCGCCCCGTACGCGCTGACCGGCTCGGTGTTCGCCACCGACCGCCGGGTGGTCGACGCGGTGGCCGAGCGCATGCGGTACGCGGCGGGCAACTTCTACATCAACGACAAGCCGACCGGGGCGGTCGTCGGGCAGCAGCCGTTCGGCGGCGCACGGGCCAGCGGCACCAACGACAAGGCGGGCTCCTGGCTCAACCTGGTCCGCTGGGTGTCGCCGCGGACGATCAAGGAGACCTTCGTGCCGCCGACCGACCACACGTACCCCCACATGGGCTGACCTGCGGCGACGACCCGTCGGCGGCGCGCGGTGCCGCCGGCGGGTCGGCCCGGGGCCGTGATCCATCGATAGTCCTCAACGGACAGTCTGTCGCCGACAGTGCACTTAGGAAGTCCTGTTGGGTGGCAAACCGGCAAATCCTGGACGCCGGGTGCGCAAAGTGGCAGCGTAGGGGGCATGGCGGATTCCGGAGTCAACCCTACGGCGGCGGCCCTTCTCGGCCTCCTCCACGAGGGCCCGATGACAGGCGGTCAGTTGATGGCCGCTGCTGAGCGCCGTCTGGCGCCGTACTGGTCCATGACGCGCAGTCAGGTCTACCGCGAGTTGCCGGTGCTGGCCGAGCGGGGTTTCGTGAAGCTCGGGAAGCCCGGGCCGCGGATGAGCCAGCCGTATGCGCTCACCGCAAGTGGGAAACGGACATTTTCCCGCTGGCTGGCCGAGAACCCGGGGCGGGACACCATCCGCAACCCGATCGCGCTGCGGATGGCCTTCGGCAACCTGCACTCCGCCAGCCA
Source organism: Micromonospora sp. NPDC049101 (assembly GCF_040648675.1). Lineage (NCBI taxonomy): Bacteria > Bacillati > Actinomycetota > Actinomycetes > Micromonosporales > Micromonosporaceae > Micromonospora > Micromonospora sp. NPDC049101. Next base: position 67,573 of record NZ_JBEZED010000014.1, read on the forward strand.
GCTCAAGGGCCTGTACGCCTCGGCCAACGAATACCACACCGAGGCCCTCGCCCAGGTCCGGGAGCAGGTAAAGAACGCCAAACGGGATGGGGAGACGTACGACGCCAGCGCGCTGGAGTTCGCCGTCGCCTACCACCGGGCGGCCCTGTCCTGGTTGAAGTCCGCTCCGGTCGGGTGACCTCCCGCGGGTTCGCCCAGTGGGAACGAGCTGCTCAGCCGGCGGCGTCGGGGTGCGGCTTTTGCGCGGGACCGCGGGGCTCGCAAGCTCAATCCTCGTCCGCGCAGTACGCTTACCTGTCGTGACCGCTGCCGATTACGCCGAACAGCTCAAGGAACTCGACGCGACCCTGCGAAACATCGAGGCCGTCCTCAACCTCGACCGACTCCACGAGGACAAGGCCCGCCTTGAGCAGGAGGCTTCCGCCCCCGACCTGTGGGACGACCAGGCCAAGGCTCAGCAGGTGACCTCGCAGCTGTCGTACGTCAACGGCGAGATCAGCAAGCTGGGCAGCCTGCGCTCCGGCCTCGACGACGCCCAGGTGCTGTTGGAGCTGGCCGAGGCCGAGGCCGACCCGGGCGTGCTGACCGAGGTCGAGTCGGAGATCACCGGGTTGACCAAGGCCATCCAGGAGATGGAGGTCCGCACCCTGCTCTCCGGCGAGTACGACTCCCGGGAGGCGCTTGTCGCCATCCGCGCCGGCGCCGGTGGTGTGGACGCCGCCGACTTCGCCGAGATGCTGCTGCGGATGTACCTGCGCTGGGCGGAGCGGCACGGCTATCCGACCGAGGTCTACGAGACCTCCTACGCCGAGGAGGCGGGCCTGAAGTCGGCCACCTTCGCGGTCAAGGTGCCCTACGCGTACGGCACGCTCAGCGTCGAGTCGGGCACCCACCGGTTGGTCCGGATCAGCCCGTTCGACAACCAGGGCCGCCGGCAGACCAGCTTCGCGGGCGTCGAGGTCCTGCCGGTCACCGAGCAGACCGACCACATCGACATCCCGGAGAACGAGGTACGCGTCGACGTCTATCGTTCCTCCGGTCCCGGTGGGCAGAGCGTCAACACCACCGACTCGGCGGTCCGGTTGACCCACATCCCGACCGGCATCGTGGTCACCTGTCAGAACGAGAAGTCCCAGCTGCAGAACAAGGCCTCCGCGCTGCGGGTGCTCCAGGCCCGACTGCTGGAGCGCAAGCGCCAGGAGGAGCAGGCCAAGCTGGAGGGGCTCAAGGAGAACGCGGCCGGTTCGTGGGGCGACCAGATGCGCTCCTACGTCCTGCACCCGTATCAGATGGTGAAGGATCTCCGAACCGAGCAGGAGACCGGCAATCCGAGCGCGGTGTTCGACGGGGACCTGGACGGTTTCATCGAGGCGGGGATCCGTTGGCGCAAGCAGCGGCAACTCGCCGGCGACGGAGCGTAACGACACGCGGGCGGAACGCTTCGTCGATCTCCAGGTAGAGGCCTGATTCGACGACTCGTGCCGGATCGGCGGGGCGTGGGGCTTGGCTCAGTTGTTACACCGCGTAGACTCACCACCCGTGATTCAGCTTGAGCAAGTGACGAAGACGTACCCGAAGGCGTCCCGGCCTTCGCTCGACAACGTGTCCGTCTCGATCGAGAAGGGCGAGTTCGTCTTCTTCATCGGTCCATCCGGCTCCGGCAAGTCCACAATCATCAAGATGCTGCTGCACGAGGTCGCCCCCAACAAGGGCCGCGTCGTCGTCAACGGCAAGGACGTCACGTCGATGCGCTCCTGGAAGCGACCCCACTTCCGGCGCTCGATCGGCTGTGTCTTCCAGGACTTCCGGCTGCTGCCGAACCGCACCGCGTACGAGAACGTGGCGTTCGCCCTCGAGGTGATCGGCAAGACCAAGGCGGTTGCCCGCCGGGTCGTGCCGGAGGTGCTGGAGCTGGTGGGGCTCGGTGGCAAGGAGCACCGCTACCCGCACGAGCTCTCCGGTGGTGAGCAGCAGCGGGTCGCCGTCGCCCGGGCGTTCGTGAACCGTCCGCTGATCCTGCTGGCGGACGAGCCCACCGGAAACCTGGACCCGGACACCTCGATCGAGATCATGCGCCTGCTGGACCGGATCAACCGCACCGGCACGACCGTCGTGATGGTCACCCACGACTCCAACATCGTCAACCAGATGCGCCGCCGCGTCGTCGAGATCGAGAGCGGTCGTATCGTGCGTGACCAGGCCCGCGGCGTCTACGGGTGAGCCGGCTCTCCACCCCTGCGCAGCCTGACGACGAACACTTCATGCCGGAGACCCGGAGGAAATCCCGATGCGCGTGAAATACGTCCTGTCCGAGGTACTGGTCGGACTGTGGCGCAACGTGACCATGTCCATCGCGATGATCATCACGATGGCGGTCTCGCTGACCATGCTCGGCGCCAGCGGTCTCATGTACCGCCAGGTCGACGACATGAAGGTCACCTACTACAAGAACATCGAAGTCTCGATCTTCTTGAAGCCGGAGGTGAGCGAGCAGGAGCGCACCGACCTGAACGCCAAGCTCGACAGCGACCCCCTGGTCAAGGAGGTCTTCTACGTCAACAAGGACGAGGCGTACAAGAAGTTCAAGGTCATGTACCAGGACGCGCCCGACCTGGTGAACGTGGTCAAGCCGGACCAGCTGCCCGAGTCGTTCCGGCTCAAGCTGAACAACCCGGAGCAGTACAAGGACATCTACGAGCAGTACAAGAACACCGCGGGTGTCGACGAGATCATCGACCAGAGTCGACTGCTCGACAAGATCTTCAACATCCTCACCTCGATCCAGAACATCGCCCTGGCCGCCGCCATCGTGATGGCGATCGCCGCCCTGCTGCTTGTCGCGAACACCATCCAGGTCGCCGCGTACAGCAAGCGGCGTGAGGTGGCGGTCATGAAGCTGGTCGGCGCCTCCAACTGGTTCATCCAGGCACCGTTCGTGCTGGAGGCCGTGGTGGCCGGTCTGATCGGCTCGCTGCTTGGTCTGGTGGCCTTGGTCGCGGCCAAGTACCTGCTCTTCGACCGCTCGTTGAGCGCGTTGCAGGGCCTGCTCTCGCCGATCTCCTGGGGTGACATCCTTGTCGTCTTCCCGCTGATGGCCGGCGTCGGCGGTCTGATCAGCGCGGGCACCGCCTGGATCACCCTGCGCTTCTACCTGCGGGTCTAGTCGTCCCGTCGTCTCCCGAGGACCCTCCCGCAGCCGGAAATAAACGGCGCGGGAGGGTCCTTGTGATTCGGGTAGCATGATCGGTTGTCCGGCCGAGGTGCGCTCGGCCCACGGGCAGCGCAGAGAGGGGGTGGCACCGATGCCACGGGAAAAGGGGCGCAAGGTGGTCGCCTCCAACAAGAAGGCGCGCCACGACTACGCCATTCTCGACACGTACGAGGCGGGCATGGCGCTGACCGGCACCGAGGTCAAGTCGCTGCGGGCGGGGCGGGCGTCGCTTGTCGACGCGTTCGCCCAGGAGCGTGACGGCGAGCTGTTCCTGCACGCCCTGCACATCCCGGAGTACACGCAGGGCACCTGGACCAACCACGAGCCCCGGCGCACCCGCAAGCTGCTGCTCAACCGGGTCGAGATCGACAAGCTCGTCGGCAAGACCCGCGAGGGCGGTTTCACCATCGTCCCGTTGCAGGTCTACTTCTCCGACGGCTGGGCCAAGGTCGAGATCGCCCTGGCCAAGGGCAAGAAGTCGTACGACAAGCGTCAGGACCTCGCCAAGCGGGATGCGGACCGGGAGATCGCCCGGGTGTCCGGTCGACGCGGCAAGGGAATGGACGACTAGTTCATCCTGTTTGTCCGGGTCGGCGCGCCGGCCCGGGGCTCGGGATGAAAGCTGTTGCGGCAGGCGTTAGTCTTGTCAGTGCCGCCACATCGGCGGCCTGTCGAGGGGGTGACTGGTTTCGACTTCGTACGCAGCGACAGGGGAAGCGAGCCGAGGAAGCCGACGTCGTCTCGAGAATCGGTCGTCGGAAACTTATAAGCGCCAAGCAAAATCGCGCTGACTTCGCTCTCGCCGCCTGAGGCGAGTAGCTAAGTCTGTCGGCCTGGGAACGCCTTCGTCCCAGTAGCCGGCATCAGCTAGGAGGCTGGCCAATCGGACCCGGTCGCGGGGTCCGTGCGGCGAGATTAATCAGCGACTGGGCCCGTCACACCAACTTGCTCGCGTGAGCGGTGGGGCCGAGTAGAGGCACAGCGAGCTGCGCTCGGAGAAGCCCTGACAAACCGGCGAAGGACCCGGGTTCGATTCCCGGCACCTCCACCACCTCGAGCGAAGCGCCCCGGCCCGTCGGCCGGGGCGCTTCGTCGTGTACGCGCCTCGCCTACGCTGCCCCCTGTGACGAACCAGGAGCTGCGCCTGTCGGTGGGCGCCTCACCCGCCCAGCGCACGTGGGCGGTGGTGGTCGGCGTCTTCGTCACCGCCGTCGCGTCGGCATTCGTGGTGCTGCCGCTGATCGCCGGTGGGTTGCTGGGCCGGCTGTCCGGCCCGGGTGATCCGTTCTCCTCCTATGAGGAGGCCCGCGACCTGCCGCCGGGGATGCTGCCACCCGCGCTGCGGGACGGTGGCGCGGAACAGGCCGGGCCGAGCCCGTTCATCGGGCTCTGCGGCCTGCCGTTCGTCCTGCTCGGCATCTACCTCGTGCTGCGGGTGCTCCGCACGGCCGCCTGGCTGGAGGGCAGCCACGTACGGGTCCGGGGCGCGTTCCGGACGCGCGGCGTCGACCTCGCCACCGCCCGGATCGACGCCGCGGCGCTGTCGCACGACGAGCCCGGAGACGACTTTCCGGCGGGTCGGCGGCGGACCCGCGCCATCATCGCGACCGACCACGCAGATGGGCGGCGAGTCACCGTCGCGTTGCAGGGCATGGGGCTGGCCAGCCTGCCCCCGTCGGAGTTGCGCGCGCTCGCCGACGCGATCACGGCGGGCCGGCCGGTCGACGGCCGGGACGGCGACGCGCACGCCGTCGCCCGCCAACTGCGCCGCCTGGCGGAGCACCCCCAGCTCGGCTGAGCGGCGGTTGTCCGGTTCCACTGGGACTCGCGGGACCCCTGGGACCAACGGGACAGATGAGCATTCTCCGGGGCCTTTACCGGCCCGGTCAGGCAGGCTCACCATTGCGGTATGGGGTAGCAGCACAGCGCGGGAGGTGCCATGGTCACCGGTCCGGTCCAGCAGTCGTCACTCGTCGCCCGGCCGTCCGCCGCACCGCACCATCCGATCGGGCTGCCCGGTGAGCCACGCCCGGCCGGTCTGGCCGGAGACGTCCACGCGTTCGGCCGGGCCGTCACCGTGGCCCCCACCGAGCCGCGCTGGCGGGAAGAGGTCCTGCTCCGGCTGCGTCCGGTGGGGCACGGGTTCGCCGAGCACGTTCGGGTCACCGAGGGCCCCGCGGGCCTCTACCGGGAGTTGCTCACCCAGTCGCCCCGGCTGGCCCACGGGGTGCGGTTGCTGACCCGGGAGCACGCGGGGATCATCGCCGCGATCCTCGCGGTGCAACGGGTCGCCGAGCGTCCCGAGGTGCACCCCGCCGAGGTGCGGCACCGGGCCGGGCACCTGCTGCGGCGCTTGGCCCGGCATCGGCGGCGCGGTGCCGACCTGCTCTGGGAGGCGTACCAGACGGACCTGGGCGGCGAGACCTGAGCAGTCGACCGGGAACCGGCGGATCGGCGGCGGCGTCGAACCGTACATGCGTCGACCGGCCCTGCTTCTCGTCCTCCCGTTGCTGCTCACGGCCGGCTGCGCCGCGCCCGTGGCGGATCCGGCCGGCGGGCCCCACAGTCCGTCACCCCGCGGCGAGGCGTTCGACAACCGGGCCGCCGAGGTGGCCGAGGCGTGGCGACCGGGCCCCGACTGGAGTACGGGGTACGTCCCGCTGGAGGGGCCCACGGTGCTCACCGGTGACCCGCGCTTCACCCCGGACACCGAGGCCGCCTACCGGGCCGGGTGGTACCGGGCGCAGGTTCCGATGCCACCCACCCGGGTCGGCGGCGAGATCCGATTCCCGGACGGCCAGCTGACGCTGCCGCTGGTCAGCGCCGCCGAGGCGTACCGTCAGTTGGACCAGGGTGATCCGCTGCCCTGCCCGGGGCGACCGAAGCGGCCCGGCCTGCCGAGCCCGGGCGGCCCCAGCGTCGAACCAGGGCCGGACGGATGGGCCACCAGCGCGACGCAGACGGCCTGTCTGTCGCTCACCGTCACCGGGGTCACGTTCGGTGCCGTGCCGGTCCGTACGAGCCGGGGCACCGCGCAGGTCCCGGCCTGGCTGTTCACCATCAAGGAACTGGCCACCCCGGTGGCCCGGCTCGCCGTCGCGCCGAGCGCGGTCACGCCCGTGACCCAACCCTCCGCGCCGGCCCGCCCGCTGGCCGACGGTCTGGTGGGCGCCCAGAACCTCCTGGCGGTCGACGATGTCCGGATGACCGTGCAGCTCGGCGTCGGCGCCTGCGACACCGGCATCACGCCGCTGGTGTGGGAACGGCCGGACGTCGTGGTGGTCGGCGGCCGCGTCACCCGGGCCACCGGAGAATGCATCGCTGTGCTCAAGCTGGCACCGGTCGCCGTCACCCTGGACGCGCCACTGGGCGCCCGGCCGGTCCTGGACGTCGCCACCGGCGCCCCCCTGTCGATCGCCCCACGCTGACCGGTCGGCACCGGAGCCGACGAGCCGGTTCAGAGGAGGCTGGGCACGTCCGTGCTGATCGGCACCGGCAAGACGGTTGGCCGGTCGGCACGCAGCCCGGTGGCGAGCGCCGCACCGAGCTGGTCCGGGGTCTCGACGACCTCGGTGGCGCAGCCGTAGCCGGCCGCGATGGCGACGATGTCCAACCCCGGCAGGTCCAGGCCGGGCACCCCGGGGGTGTCCTTCAGCTCGGCGAACGCCTTGAGGATCGCGTACTGCTGATTCACCGGGACGACGACCACCACCGGCAGTGCGAGGCGCGCGGCGGTCCACAACGCCTGCACCGAGTAGTGGAACGAACCGTCACCGACGACCGCCACCACCGGACGGCCGCGCCCGCTGTCCCGCTCGGCGAGCGCCACCCCGATCGCGGCCGGCAGGCCGTAGCCGAGGCCGCCGCTGGCCATCGTGAAGTACGACGCCGGGCGGGTGATCCGCAGCTGCCGGCGTAGTGCGGACAGATTGGACGGTGACTCCTGCACCAGCACGCCGTCCGCCGGCCAGTGCGCGGCCAGCCCGGCGAACAGCGCGTCGGCGCTCAACGGGGCGGTGATCTCCGGCGGGGTCGGTGCGGCGCGGGGTGCGGGGGGTGGCCGGTCGGCCGGCGGCACCCGGTCCAGCAGCGCGGCCAGGGTCAGCCCCGGGTCGCCGAGCAGGCTGTCCCCGACGGGTGCCCGCGCGGCCTCGTCGGGGTCGTCCGTGACGTGCAGCAGCCGGGCGCCCTCCGGCAGGTGCCCGCCCGGCACGTACGGGTAGTAGCGGAACACCGGTGCGCCGACGACAAGCACCGTGTCGTGCCCGCGCAGCGCCTCGGCGAGGGGGCCGATCGCGTACGGCAGCACCCCGCGGAAGTGCGGGTGGTCCTCCGGGAAGACGGCGCGTTCGGGTGCCGGGGCCGACCAGACCGGTGCGGCCAGCCGCTCGGCGAGCGCGACAGCGGTCGGCCAGCTCCCGGAGCGGTCCACCCCCGGCCCGTACACCAGCACCGGGTTGTCGCTGCCGGCCAGGATCCGGGCGAACTCGGCCAGCCGTTGCGGGTCCGGCGCGAACCGGGTGGCCACCGTTCGCGGTGCGGGCAGCGGGTCGGCCGGCTGGGCCCAGTCGTCCATCGGCAGGGAGAGGAAGACCGGCCCAGCCGGTGGCTGCACCGCCGTCGCGTACGCCCGCAGCACCGCCGCGGGGATGTCCTGCGGGCGGGCCGGCTCGTAGGCCCACTTGACGTACGGCTGGGGAAGCTCGGTGGGCCGGCGGCTGGCCAGCCGGGGTTCGAGCAGCAGCATCTCCCGGGTCTGCTGGCCGGCCGTGACGATCAGCGGCGTCTTGTTGTGCCAGGCGGTGACCAGGTTGCCCATGCCGTTGCCGGTGCCCGGGGCGGTGTGCAGGTTGACGTGGGCGGCTGTGCCGCTGGCCTGCGCGTAGCCGTCGGCCATCGCGACCGCCGTCGCCTCCTGGAGCGCGTGGACGTAGCGGAAGTCGGCGGGGAAGTTCTCCAGGAACGGCTCCTCCGTCGAGCCGGGGTTACCGAAGACGGTGGTCATGCCGAGGGTGCGGAGCACGTCGTACGTCGCGTCCCGGACCGTTGCCATCGCCACCGCCTCCGTGTTGCGGGAGGGACGACAGCAGTCGTCCCTCCCGATCAGCCGAATCTATCGGGATGTGACGGACCTTTCGGGTGTTTCCGGCGGGCCGATCCGGCGGACCGGGCCCGTACCTGGTCAGGGCACCGGAACGGACTAACTGCGGTCTTAACTGTCTGATCACCTGCCGGTCAGCCCTTAGCCAGCACCCGGGACGCAGGCTATGGTGCCAGGCATGGCGTTGACAGCGCGGCTGATCCCGAAGCACCGGGCGGATCCGGTAGATGACCGATCCCCGGCGCGGGCTCACGGTTGACGGGTGTGTGGGATGCAGGGAGAGGGTCAGGCGATCGGCGGACGAGCGATGGAGTCGATGACCGGGCGGCTACTGGTCGCCACTCCGGCGCTCAAGGATCCGAACTTCGACCGTACGGTGGTGCTGCTGGTCGCCCACGAGCCCGGCGGCGCGCTCGGCGTGGTGCTCAACCGGGCCACCGAGGTGCCGGTGTCCGAGGTGCTCGGCGACTGGAGCGACCTGGCCCGCCACCCGGCGGTGCTCTTCGAGGGCGGCCCGGTGCAGCCCGACTCGGCCATCTGCCTGGCCCGCATGCGGCACCCGATGCGCCGGCTCAAGGGCTTCCACCAGGTCTCCGGCGCGGTCGGCACGATCGACCTCTCGGTCGACCCGGAGCGGCTGCGGGAGAGCATCGGTGGCATCCGGGTCTTCGCCGGCTACTCCGGCTGGGGCAGCGGCCAGTTGGAGCAGGAGATCGCCGACGGCTCCTGGTTCGTGCTGGACGGGCTGCCCGGTGACGCCTTCGTCGACCGGCCCGACGATCTGTGGCCGATGGTGCTGCGCCGCCAGGGTGGGATGATGGCCGCGGTCGCCCACTTCCCGCCGGACGTCGCGCTCAACTGACCCGGCGCGGGCGGGGACCCCGCGAGATGACCATGCGAGCCGGTCTGTGTATAGTTTCCCAGTGCCCGGGCGACCGGGACGACAGCAAGGGGCCGTGGCGCAGCTGGTAGCGCACCACACTGGCAGTGTGGGGGTCAGGGGTTCGAGTCCCCTCGGCTCCACCTTGTTGTAGCAGGTCAAGGGCTTGCTCGCTGATCGTGGCGAGTGAGCCCTTGATCATTTGAACCCCATTCGACCCCGGACGGGGTCGGCCGTGCGGGGAGTCAGCCCGTAACGGCCCGTGGCGGAATCGTCGGTAGCCGGACGGTGAAGGTCGCTCCGGCGCCGGGCCGGCTGTCGGTGGAGATCGTCCCGCCGTGGCTGGTCACCACCTCGCGTAGGAGAGCCAGGCCCAGACCGAAGCGCCGGTCCTGGGCCCCGGCGCCGCGGTGGAAGCGGTCGAAGAGGTGTTCGGCGTCGGCGGGGTCGAAGCCGGCTCCGCTGTCTTTGACGACCAGGTCCGCGCCGCGGCGGGAGGTGCGCAGGGCGACGTCGATGTGGCCGCCGGTCGGGGTGTGGGTGAGGGCGTTGGCGAGCAGTTCGCCGACCATGCGGCGCAGGGCCGAGGCGATGCCGGGGACGAGGACCGGAGTTTCCGGGACCGAGAGGTGCAGCTGGACGCCCTGCTCGGCGGCGCGGTCGGCCTCGCAGTCGACGGCCTGGGCGGCGAGGAGGGCCAGGTTGACGGGCTCGGAGGGGTGCCGGTCAGCGGGGGTGGCGGCGAGGCGGGCGGAGAGCAGGAGTTCGTCGACGATCTCGCCGAGGCGGCGGGTGGTCTCGATCAGACGGTCGTAGTCGGCGCGGTTGGCGCCGGCGCGCCGGGCCAGGATCTGGGCGCGGGTGTGGACCTGTGCGATGGGGGTGCGCAACTCGTGGCTGGCGTCGGCGACGAAGCGGCGCTGCCGGCCGAGCGCCTCGGCGAGCGGCGCCACGGCTCGGCGACCCACGACGATGCCCGTGAAAACCGCCGCGGCGAGGCCAACCACCGCCGCGAGGAGGAACGCGGCGAGCAGGTGACGCCGGTCGGAGAGCTGGAAGCGCGCGTCGAACACCGCTTGCACGACACCCGTGCCACGGCGCTGGGTGCGGACGTAGTAGGTCGTGCCGTTGCGGTCGACCTTGTCGCTGCGGACCTGGTGGTCGAGGGCCACCGCGTCGATGGCGGACTGCAGCGGGAAGCCCGGCGGGGGCGGGTTCCGGCCCGAGTCGGTGCGGTTGCCGTCGTACAGGATGATCCAGCTGCAGCCCGGTGGCCCGGCGATGGTGCCGTGGACCGCGCCGTAGTTGAGTTCTCGTTCGATCTGTTCGTGCTGGTAGCGCAGCAGTGCCGCGTAGGAGATGGCGGCGCCCAGGGCGAGCAGCGCCGTCATGGTGAGTCCGACGAGCAGACTGACCCGCGCCCTGGTCCGGCGCAGCATGGTGTCCTCGAAGCTCACAGGGTGCCCAGCCGGTAGCCGAGGCCGTGCACGGTCCGGATCACCGAGCGGCCGAGCTTGCGGCGTAGGTAGTAGACGTACGTGTCGACCAGGGACGCCGCGCCCGCCTCGTCGAAGACCCGGCTGCGCAGCTCGGAGCGGGAGTGGACGGTGTACGGCCGGGCCGCGAGGACCCGCAGCAGCTCGAACTCGCGTGCGGACAGGGCGATCCGGGTGCCGTCGGGCAGGACGGCGTCGCGCACGGAGAGGTCGAGCTGGCCCGACCCGAGCCGCAGCACCTCGGTGGACTCGGTGGTCCGGCGACAGAGGGCCCGGATGCGGGCGCTCAACTCGTCCAGGTCGAAGGGCTTCGTCAGGTAGTCATCGGCGCCCGCGTCGAGGCCGGCGACCCGGTCCTCGACGGTGCCGAGCGCGGTCAGCAGCAGTGCCCGGGCGACCACCGCCCGAGCGCGCAGCCGGACGACCAGGTCCAGCCCGTCGAGGGCGGGTAGGCGTCGGTCGATCACCATGACGTCGTACGGCCGGGTGAGCCCCAGGTGCAGGCCGCGCTGGCCGTCGGGGGCCTGGTCGACGACGTATCCCTCGCCGGTCAGTGTCTCCGCCACCATGCCGCGTAGTTCCGAGTCGTCCTCGACGAGCAGGAGTCGAGTCATACAGCGATGGTGACAGATTGATAAGTGTCATTGTCTGTGAAACTTGTCTCCTCAAACAAACAAGTTAGGGGGTTCCGGCGGGCACGAGCGACGGTGTAGGAGCGGGCACGCGTGCCTCGCGCCGTTCGATCCAGGTGAGCAGCGGCGTCGTCATGAGAGTCGTGACGAGCGCGACCACCACCAGCACCGTGAACAGCGACGGGTTCACGATGCCCGCTTCCAGTCCCACGTTCAGGGCGATCAGCTGCATCAGGCCCCGGGCGTTCATGAGGGCGCCGACGCGCAGCGCGACGCCGTTCGGCTCGCCGCGCATCCGGGCCGCGGCCCAGCAGGCGCCGAACTTGCCGACGATAGCCACGCTCACGCACGCCACGGCGAAGCCCAGTACGGCGAGGTTGCCCAGCAGTGCGAACTCGGTGCGCAGCCCGGAGAAGGTGAAGAACAGCGGCAGGAACACCGTCGCGGCGATCGGCGTCAACGTGTCGACCACCTTGTCGGTCTGCTCCGAGCGCGGCATCACCACGCCGACCGCGAAGGCGCCGAAGACGGCGTAGAGCCCGATCTCGTCGGTGTACCAGGCGACCAGGAAGAGCAGCGCCACCGTGCCGAGCAACCGGGCGCGGTCACTCGGGAGCCCCATGACGAAGCCGGTCACCCGCCGCCCACCCAGCCACAGCACCACTCCGAACAGCACCGCGCCACCGGCGGTGACCAGGGCCGGGCCGGCGGCACCCGAGGCGAACGCCAGCACCGCGGCCAGCATGATCCACGCGACCATGTCGTCGATCGCGCCGCTGGCCAGGGCGAGCAACCCGTGGCGGGTGCCGGTCTGGCCGCGCTCGGTGATGATCCGGGCGAGCATGGGGAAGGCCGTGATCGCCAGCGCCACGCCGACGAACGCCGCGGACACACCGAGCGACACGCCGTCCGCGCGGATCGGGACGAAGCCCGCCATGCCCACGACCAACAGGACCCCCAGCACCAGCGGAGCGGTGACACCCGCGAGGGACACCGCTCCCGCGGTGCCCGCGAGCCCGGTCACCCGGTGGGAGGTGAAGGCGTACCCGGCCTGGAACATGAACAGCACCAGGCCGACCTGGCCGACCACGTACAGGATCGGCAGCAGCGGCGTGGGGAAGAGCGCGGCCTGCGCGCCCGGCCAGAACAGGCCGAGCAGCGACGGGCCGAGCAGCACCCCGGCGAGCATCTCGCTCACGACGGGAGGCTGGCCCACCTTGCCCAGGAGCCAGGAGACCAGCTTGCAGAAGAGCAGAATGACCGCTACCGCGATGAAGAACCGCGGGGCGAGTTCGGTGGGGGTCATGCGCTGGCCTCCTCGAAGAATCGGGTGCACAACTTCTGTCGTCGGGCGTCGACGACCATCCAGGTACCGCAGACCAACTGCTTGACCGAGCGCCCCACGTCGAAGATCCGGTCGCGCTGCCGCATGAGGGCGAGCCGGTTGCGGCCGGGACCGGGAAGACCCCGGGGCGTCAGGTACGCGGGCCCCCGACTCGGCAGCGAGCGGGTGTGCGCTACCGACGAGCTGATCGAGAAGCGCCGCAGCACCTCCCGGGTCGCCGCGCGTAGCTGGACGGGGGCCGAGCCGCGCGCCGGACAGGCCCGGTTGGCAGTCACGCCGTACGGAATGAAGTGGGCGTCCTGCCGGCGCAACGACAGCCAGCGGTCCGGGTCGAACTCGTCGTCCGCGGCCGGACCGGTGCGCTGGTAGGCCCGATAGTTGAAGAGCAGGACGGACCCGGTGGGGAGGACGTGCTCGCCCACGGTGATGGGTCCGGAGGTGATCCGGTGCGCGATGCCGAAGAGCGGGTAGACCCGGAGCGTTTCGTCGATGATCCGGTCGAGCGATTCGTCCGAGGTGTCCGTGCCGGACCCGCAGCACAGCAGGATGTGCGCCATGGCCTCCGACATCTGCACCACTGCCGTGTTGAAGAACGCGCCCTGCAGGTACCAGGCGGTCTCCAGGGCGGTGAAGGGCGGCGGCAGCACCACCGGGCACGTTCCCGCGACGATCCGGTCCAGCAGGTAGCGGGTCAGACGAACCCGCCGGGACATGTGCCGCAGACCCATCCCCTTCAGGGCGGTCACCACGTCGTCCGCGTTCGCCACGATGAGATCGCGGACGTCGCGCGGGCAGGACGCGCCGAACACCAGCTCGTACGAGACCTCGGCCCAGACCGGCATCATCAGGTCACGTAGTCGCACGTGGCTGATCCGGTCGGCCGGGAGCGCGTCGAGGATCCGCCGGGTCGCGGCCGTCGCCAGCTCGTCGGAGCGCGCGTGCCCGCTGGCGAGCACCTGTCGGGTCGTCCGGGCGACCGTCCGGTACCGCTCGCCGGGCTCAAGATGTTCCTGGTGCATCTGCGGACCGGGCGCGAGCCAGTACCAGAAGAGGTCGGACAGGCCGGCCCCGCGGCTGCGCCCGTCGGCGGCCGGATCGCCGTACACCCGCTCGAAGTCCTCCGGCCCCACCAGCGGCCCGGGGACGGGAACGCCCTCCGTCCCGTTGACCCGCTCGAAGATCCACTCTCGGAGGTCGACCACCGCCTTCACCGGATCGCCACCTGGTCGGGCGTCAGGTCGGCCGGCCGCCGCGCTCCGGCCAGGGCGAGGGCCTGATCCAGCTCGGTGGTGAGTCGATCGAGAACCTCCCGTACGCCCACCGCCCCGCCCGCCGCGAGCGCCCGCACCACCGGACGCCCCACCAGCACCGCCCCGGCCCCGAGCGCCAGCGCGATCACCACGTCAGTGCCGCAGCGCACACCCCCGTCGAGCAGCACCGGGATCTGGCCACCCACGGCTGCCACGACCGCGGGCAGCGCGTCGAGCGTGGGAATCGTCCCGTCGAGCTGTCGTCCACCGTGGTTGGACACGATCACACCGGCGGCGCCGTGCTCGACCGCGAGGCGGGCATCGGCGGGATGCAGGACGCCCTTGAGCAGGATCGGTAGTCCCGTGACGCCGCGCAGCCACGCGATCCGATCCCAGCCCGCCGTCGCGTCCATCGCGATCGGGCGCACCCGGCCGGTCGCGTCGCGCATGTTCGCGCAGGCGTAGCCGGGCGGCAGGTCCGTGAAGCCGTTGCGCAGGTCACGCTCGCGCCGTCCGAACACCGGGGAGTCCACGGTCACCACGAGCGCCCGGCAGCCGGCCGACTCGGCGCGCTTGACCACGTACTCGGTGAAGTCGAGGTCGGGTTGCGGGTACAGCTGGAACCACAGCGCTCCGCCCACCGCCGCGATCTCCTCGACCGGCTGGGTGGCGGCCATGCTGACCACCATCGCCGTGCCGGCCGCCGCGGCCCCCCGCGCGGTGGCCGCCTCGCCGTCCGGGTGCGCGAGCCGATGAAAGGCCGTCGGAGCGACCAGGACCGGCGCGGCAAGCGACGTGCCGGCCACGGTGACCCGCAGGTCCCGCTCGCCGGTCGCCCGCAGCACCCGGGGCACGATCCACCGTCGCTCGAAGGCCCGCTCGTTGGCGGCCAGGGTGCGTTCCCGCCCGGCCCCGCCCTCGAAGAAGTCCTGGTGAACCGGGTCCATGTCAGCCCCCGGCGCCGGCGAGGCAGCGACTCATGAACTCGCGCAGCGGCCGGACGTGGACGTCGGGCCGGTCCCACTGGTTCTCCAGGTTCTCGGCGAGGTGGTGCGTGCTGACCAGTTGACCCTCGCGGTGGTAACGCACGACCGGGTGCAGGTACGCCGCGTCGTGCGCCTGCCCCACGACGTCCTGGGCCACCCGGGCCACGGTGATGTCGAACGGGTCGACCTGGTCGTGGTCGGGGCCGTACTCCAGCGTGATCACGAACGCCTGGTCGTGGTCGTGCTCGGCGGTGCGCAGGCCGGTCGACCGGAAGTAGTCCACCGGCACCTCCTCGTGGTAGCGGGCCTCCGGTCCGGCGATGGTGAGCACGTCGGCGAGGAACCCGAACTGCTGCCACAGGGCCGAGGTGCGGTTGATCCGCTCGATCACGGCCGCGGTCATGGCCGCCGGATCGGCGGCGAGCGTGTCGGACGGCCAGGCCGTGGCGTCGTACCGGCGGGAGAGGATCCGGTGCAGTGCGCGTACGGCGTAGCGGAAGCCGTGCACGAAACCGCTCGTGGACTTCTTGAAGTCGCGTGCCTGGGAGATCGTTCCGGCGAAGAACAGCCCCGGAACGTTCACCGACTCCCATGCCTCGGTCTGCGCCGGGAAACGGTCGGAGATGGTGAGCTGCGGCCGGGCCGAGGAGTCGAAGATCGAGTCGTCGAAACGGAATCCGGTACACGCCAGCACCCGGTCGTACCGCAGTTCCTTCACGACCTCGTTCGCCCGCGAGAAGCTGAACGCGACCTTGTAACCCGTGCCGTCGCGTTCGATGCTCTGGACCGTGCCGTCGAGGATCGCGTTTGCCGACTTGAGCTGATAGGTGTCCAGGAAGTTGTTGTTCACCGCGCGCAGGTGCCCGACGTAGTGGGTGCGCCACGCCATCCGGACGGAGCTGGGCCCCGCGAGGTGGATCAGCGTCGTGGTCTCCATGAGGTTCTCGGCGGTCTCGAAGGCGGAGTTGCCCTTGCCGATGATCAGCACCCGCTGGTCGAGGTAGTCCCGTGGCTCGACGCTCATCACGTCGTACCCCTCGGCCAGGTCGAATCCTGGAATGTCCGGCTGGTAGGTCTTCGACACGCCGGTGGCGACGATCACCGCGCGGGCCTCCCAGCGCCGGTCACCTGCCTCGACCGTGAACACGTCGTCGTGCTTGGACACCCGGGTCACCCGGGTGCCGTAACTGACCTTGACGCCGGTCTTCGCCGCGAAGTCCGCGAGGTACCGCACCATCACGTCGGCATCGGGGAAGTACCGCTCGGTGTACTGCGTGAACAGCAGCGCCGGGTCGTCGGTGAGCAGGGAGTTCCAGTCGAGTCGCAGATTCAGCTCGGGATCGTCCGTGCCCGTGTGCGGTTTGTTGATCGAGATGAGTTGGCGGTGCCGCGGATAGGTGGCGAAGAACGCCCCCGGCCCGTCGGCGCCCTCCACCACCAGATAGTCACGCTTGCCCTCGGCCTCGAGCAGGGCGGCGAGTTGAAGACCGGCCGGACCGGCCCCGATGATCAGGTAATCAAGCGTCACGGCGCTCACCGTACGAGTGGGAAATCAGAGAGATTTCAAGCTCTTCCAGAATGTCGGCCGCTCTTCGCACGTCGGTGTCGAGCGGCCGGTCCGGGTCGATCGGTGCGATCTCCTCCAGGGCCCGCAGGGTGCGGTCACAGCCCGCCGCCGTGGGCCGGCGCGCCCCGACGTGCACCGCCTGGCGCAGCCCGAGCCCGAGCGAACCGGTGATCAGGCGCAGCAGTTCCGCCTGGTCCAGGGCGCGGAGCGCGGCCTGCGTGCCGAGCGGGATCACGTCCTGGTTGTGCAGGTTGGTGGGGAGGCTCTGCAGGCTTGCCGGCACGGAGTCGCGCCTGATCTCGGCGATGAGCGCGGTCGACGCGAGCTGGACACCCTGCAACCCGTGCTGCTGACCGGGTCCGGCCGCGAGCATCGGCGGCAGTCCGCCGTTGCGCCCGGGATCCACGAGCAGGTCGAGTTGGCGTTCGGCGAGGTTGCCGACCTGGGCGATCACCATGGTCAGGACGTCGGCGGCGAACGCGGCGGGTTGGCCGAAGAAGTTGCCGCCGTGCACGACCTTGTCGTCGGCCGGGAAGAACAGCGGGTTGTCGCTCACCCCGCCGAGGTCCGCCGCCACGACGCCGTCGACATAACGCAGGGCGTCCTCGGCCGCTCCGAGCAACTGCGGCGCGCAGCGGATGCTGTAGGGCTCCTGCAACGGTCTGGTGCCGGACTCTCGCAGGCCGGCGGAGGCCGCCCGCATCGCGGCGCCGACCTCGATGGCGCCCGGGTGACCGTAGGCGGCGAGGAGGGCCGGATCGAGGAACTGTGGATCGCAGCCGAGCAGGTCGGCGAGCAGGCAGGTGAGCGTCTGCACCACGCGGTGCGAGGTGCGGACCCGGCCCAGGGCGAGGGCCAGCGCCGCCGTGGTGAGCGACGTGCCGTTGACAAGCGCGAGTGCGTCCCGGCCGTCGAGCGGCAGCGGCTCCAGGCCGGCCTTCGTCAGGGCTTCCGCGGCGGGCATCCGGACGCCGTCCAGGTAGGCGTGCCCGCGACCGCGCAGCGCCTGGGCGGCGGCACCGAGCGGGATCAGGTCACCACTGGCTCCCACCGAGCCGAATCGGGGCATCGCCGGCGTGAACGTCGTGCCGAGCATGGCCGCGAGCGCGTCGATCACGTGCGGCGAGACCCCCGACGCGCCCTGGGCCAGGGACCAGGCGCGCACCAGCAGCGTCGCGCGTACGACATCCGGGGCGAGGTCCGGGCCCTGGCCCGCCCCGAGGTGGGCGAGGGTGTTGTCGGCCTGGTCGCGCTGGTCGGCTCGGCCCGCGTAGCCGACCAGCGCCCCGAAGCCGGTGGTGGCACCGTAGATTGCCCGGTCGTCGCCGAGTGCCTTGCCGAGGAACGTGCGGCCGGTCGTCACGCGGGCCCGCACCTCGTCGCCGAGCACGACCGTGACCGGGCCTGCCGCGACGCGCAGGTCGGCGAGGCGCAGCGGCGCTGCCAAATCCACCTTAATCGTCATGGGAGCGGATGCTAGAGGCAATTTCTCAGAGCGCTCTGAAATTGCCTCAGTAAATTGCGGCGCATGACGCACGATTGCCTGATCATTGGAGCCGGGCCGGCCGGCCTGCAGCTCGCGGCCCTGCTCGAGCGCGACGGTCACGACTACGTGGTGCTGGAGGGCGGCCCGCGGGCGGGCACATTCTTCGAGACCTATCCACGGCACCGCAAGCTGATCTCGATCAACAAGGTGTGGACCGGGTCGACCGATCCGGAGTTCAATCTACGGTCGGACTGGAACTCCTTGCTGACCGACGATCCGGGGATGCTCTTCAAGTACTACAGCACGCGCTACTTCCCCGCCGCGGAGGATCTCGTGCGTTATCTCGCCGACTTCGCGCGGGGTTTGAACGTCGTCTACGACACCCGGGTGACCTCGGTGTCGAAGACCGACGACGTGTTCACCGTGCGGGCCGGCGACCGCAGTTGGACGGCACGCAGAGTCGTCGTCGCCACCGGCGTCTCCCAGCTCTACCAGCCGCCGATCGAGGGCGCGGACCTGGCCGAGCGCTACGACACCGTCAGTGTCGACCCCGCCGATTTCGTCAACCAGCGCGTGTTGATCATCGGTAAGGGAAACTCGGCCTTCGAGACCGCGGACGCGCTCGTCGAGACCGCCGCCACGATTCACGTCGCCGGGCCGCACTCGATCAGGCTGGCCTGGCAGACCCATTACGTCGGGCACCTGCGCGCGGTGAACAACAACTTCCTGGACACTTATCAGCTGAAGTCCCAGAACGCCGTACTCGATGGCACGGTGGAGCAGATCAGCCAGCGGGAGGGCGGCGGATTCCGGGTGCTTTTCCGGTACGCCCGGACGGTCGAGAATCTGCGCGAACTGGAGTACGACCGGGTCATCCTCTGCACCGGATTCCGCTTCGACGCGTCCGTCTTCGCCGAGTCCGCCCGACCGGACTTGGTCATCAAGGATCGGTTCCCGGCGCAGACGCCGGCCTTCGAGTCGGTGAACGTCCCCGGTCTCTACTTCGCCGGCACCCTCAGCCAGCAGCGTGATTTCAAGAAGTCCACGAACGGCTTCATCCACGGCTTCCGCTACGCCACCCGCGCCCTGCACCACATCCTCCGCGAGCGGCACCACGGGCAGCCCTGGCCGTCCCGGCAGATCCCCCCGACGCCCGAGGCGATCGCCGATTCGATCATCGCCCGGGTCAACGTGAGCTCCGCGCTGTGGCAGCAGTTCTCGGTGCTCGGCGATGTCGTCACCGTCGAGGACGACACCGCCCGCTACCGCGAGGAGGTGCCGGTCGCCTATCTGCGGGACGCGGAGCCGGACGTGTTCGCGTTCCTGGTCACCCTGGAGTACGGCCCCGACCACGACCAGGTCGACCCGTTCGACATCACCGTGCCGCGCCCGGCCGAGAACGACGCGACCGCCGCGCACGACGCCAGCTATCTCCACCCCGTCGTCCGGGTGCTGCGCGACGGGCAGGTCATCGCCGAGCACCACCTGGCGGAGAACCTGGAAAACCAGTGGGACCTGCCGACCGTGCACCGGCAACCCCTGGAGGTCTTCGTCAAGGGCGTCCTCGCCGATGCCCGCTGACGTCTGGCCGCAGCCCGTCCTCGACCTCCTGGCCGCCGGCGGGGACCGGCCGGTCTTCGAGGACGGGCCGACCGTCACGACCGCTTCGGCGATGGCGGGTCTGATCCGGCGCGTCGCGGCCGGGCTGCGCTCGTCCGGCGCCGGGCCCGGAGTGGGTGTCACTCTCGACCTGCCGGTCACCGCCCCCGCCTTCGCCGCCACGATCGCCGCCTTCACCGTCGGGGCCCGGGTGTCCGGGTGGCGTGCCGACCTGAGCCCGGCACAGCTGTCCGGCTCCCTCGTGGTCGACTCGGCTCGACTGGCCGCGCTCACCGAGCATCCCGACGACGGGCTCCCACTCGTCGCGGCGGGACGGGCCGAGGAGCCCGCGCGGATCATCTGGACCAGCGGCAGCACGGGGACACCGAAGGGTGTGGTGCAGACCTATGCGGCGATGTCGGCGGCCTGGGTTCCGTACCCGGACCGATGGCCGCCGGCCATCGCCGACCTGGCCACCCGGATGCGGCGCTACCTGGTCTTCGGCTCGCTGGCCAGTCAGGTGATGCTGGAGTACGGCATCCTCGCCCTCGCGGCGGGCGGCACCCTCGTCGTGGCGCCCCGGCCGGTCTTCCCGGCTGCCCTCGTCGAACACCGGGCCACCGCGAGCGTGATCACCGTCGGCAAGCTGCACCAGCTGATCCGGGACCAGCGCGCCAACCCGGTGGACCTGCGGCACCTGCGGGCGCTGATGGTCTCCGGCTCGCCACTCGCGCCGGGCCGGCTGGCGGAGGCGCTCGACGTGCTCGGCCCGGTGCTCTTCCACGGCTACGGACAGACCGAAACGTCGATGATCTCCATGGTGACGCCCGCCGAGATGCTGACCGACGCGGCCACGCTCGCCACGGTCGGTCGTCCGGCCGTGGACGTCTCCGTTCGCGGCGGCGAGATCTATGTCCGCACACCCGCGCAGGCATCCTCGTACTGGCAGGACCCGGACGAGTCGGCCGAGGTGTTCGTGGACGGCTGGGTGCGTACCCGTGACCTGGGGGAGTTGGGCGCCGACGGATACCTGCGGCTGCTCGGACGGGCGCGGGACGTGATCATCGTCAACGCGCAGATGGTCCACGCCGGGCCCGTGGAGCGGGCGCTCGCCGCCGACGACGCGGTCGCCGAAGCGTACGTCGTCGGGAGTCCGGACGAGATGACCGGTGAGGCCGTGCACGCCTACGTGGTGCCGGTGGCCGGGAGAACGCCCGATCCGGACGTGTTGCGCAAGCTGGTGGCCGTACGGGTGCACGATCTCGCGGTGCCACGAACCGTCACGGTCATCGACCGCGTCCCACTCGCGCCCAGCGGCAAACCGGACAAGAGTCAACTCCCACCGCCCGATGACGAGGTGTGAGGGGGCGGACATGCCAACCGCCCTGACCGGAGGACCCGGTCAGGGCGGTTGTCGACTGGATGTCCGGTAAGGGCGGGGGTCAGCCCTGGCGGCTCTTCCACTGCGGGTTGGCGCGGTTGACCACGACCACCCGGCCACGACGGCGGACCACCACCGAACCCGGCTTCTGCTTCAGTGCACGCAACGAGGTACGTACCTTCATGTCTGCCTCCTCGGTCTCAGCGGTTCCGAGTATCGAAACGCCGCGCCCACCCCGGGGATTCCCGCGACCTGCGTGGGGGTCACCAACGGCCGACATCGAACCTTTGCCCTCCGCCGGCCGTACCAGTGGGCGGGAGGTCAACCTCATGACCGTACGCCGGCTCCTCGCCATGGTGCTGGTCGCTGCCGCGACCGTGCCGCTGGCCGCCACACCCGCCGCCGCGCACGGCGCTCCGACCGACCCGATCAGCCGGGCCGCGGCCTGCGGACCCGAGGGCCGGTACGCGGCCACCGCCGCCTGCCGGGCCGCTGTCGAAGCGGGCGCCGCCGTCCGGGAGTGGGACAACGTACGGGTCGCCGCGATCAACGGGCGGGACCGGGAGCGGATCCCGGACGGCGAGTTGTGCAGCGGTGGGTTGTCCGCGTACCGGGGGTTGGACCTGCCCCGCACCGACTGGCCGTCCACCGAGCTGAGCGCGGGCGCGAAGTTCACCTTCCGGTATCGGACCACCATCGCGCACCGGGGCACCTTCCGGCTCTACGTCACCACCTCCGGGTACGACCCCACAGCGCCCCTGACCTGGGCGGACCTCGAAGCACGCCCGTTTCTGACGCTCACCGACCCGCCGGTGCGGGCCGGGGCGTACCAGTTGGCGGGGCGGCTGCCGGCGAAGCGCGAGGGTCGACACCTGATCTACACGATCTGGCAGAACTCGAACACCCCGGACACCTACTACTCCTGCTCGGACGTGGTGTTCCGAGGTGCCAAGGTCAAGGCCACCCCGCCGAAGGGCGCCGCGGCCGCGCCGCGTACCACCGCGAGTGGGCCAGCCGCCACCGACCCGGCGGAGGTGGCGGCGGCGGCCGACCCGGGCGTGCCGGTGGCGCCGGATCTGGTGACCCGGGCCGCCCGCGCCGGTCAGCCCAGCAGCCCGTCGATCTCGGCCAACTCCTCGGCGGTGAAGTCGAGGTTGTCCAGCGCGGCGATGTTCGTCTCCAACTGCTCGACGCTGCTCGCCCCGATGATCAGGCTGGTCATCCGTGGGTCGCGCAGCGCCCAGGCGAGGGCGAGCTGAGCCAGGGACTGGCCGCGCCGCTCGGCGACCGCGCCGAGACCCCGGATGGTGGTCATCTTCTCGTCGCTGAGGTCGCTCTCGTTGAGGAAGACACTCGTGCGGACCCGCGAGTCGGCCGGGATGCCACCCAGGTAGCGGTCGGTCAGCAGGCCCTGGGCCAGCGGACTGTACGCGATGCATCCCGCGCCGACCCGCTCCAGCGTGTCGAGCAGGCCGTCGGACTCGGTCCAGCGGTTGAGCATCGAGTACGACGGCTGGTTGATCAGCAACGGCGTACCCAGCTCGCCCAGGATCGCGGCGGCGCGCGCGGTCTGCTCCGAGTCGTAGTTCGAGATGCCGACGTAGAGCGCCTTGCCGGAGCGGACGATCGCGTCCAGCGCGCCCATCGTCTCCTCGAGCGGGGTCTCCGGGTCGAACCGGTGCGAGTAGAAGATGTCGACGTAGTCGAGCCCCATCCGGCCCAGCGACTGGTCCAGCGAGGAGATCAGGTTCTTGCGCGAGCCCCACTCGCCGTACGGGCCGGGCCACATCAGGTAGCCGGCCTTGCTGGAGATGACCAACTCGTCCCGGTACGGCTTCAGGTCGGTGGCGAGCAGCCGACCGAAGTTCTCCTCCGCCGCGCCGGGCGGCGGCCCGTAGTTGTTGGCCAGGTCGAAGTGGGTGACCCCCAGGTCGAAGGCACGCCGGACGATGTCGCGCTGCCTGTCGAACGGGCGGTCCGGGCCGAAGTTGTGCCACAGCCCGAGGGAGACGGCGGGCAGTCGCAGGCCACTGCGTCCGCTGCGCCGATAGGTCATGGTGTCGTAGCGGTCATCCGCGGCGAGGTAGGTCACGATCATGAGCCTAACTCCGGCCCGGGGTGCCCGGGATCAGGCGTGCGAACCAGGACATCGGGGTAGTTTCGACGCCATGCGGTTCGCGCCGCTCCGCCGGCCCGACGGGAAAGTGAGCACAGTGGACGACATCACCGCACTGATCCTGGACGACCACGCCGCCTTCCGGCGCGGCTTCGCCCGCCTCGACGACGCCCGCGACGAGCAGGAGCTGCTCGCCATCTGGGACGCCCTCGCCCTGCACCTGGACATCCACGCCGAGGCGGAGGAGGCGATCCTCTACCCGCACCTGGTCAAGCACGGCGACGACGGCGAGGACGAGACCGCCGACGCGATCGGCGACCACAACAAGATCCGAGACGCCATCGCCGAGGCGAAGCTGCACCCGGTCGGCTCGGATCAGTGGTGGGCGGCGGTCGGCACGGCCCGCCGGGAGAACAGCGAACACCTGGCCGAGGAGGAGGACGAGGCGCTGCCCGACTTCCGCCGGCACGCCAGCACCGACCTCCGCGCCGAGCTGGGCCAACGCTGGCTGACCTTCTACGGCGAGCACAAGAACGGCCGCAACCTTCCGTTCCGCGACAAGGACCCACAGCAGTACGTGGCCGACCACCGCTGAGATCTCCCCGGCGCGGGGGAGTCGCCGCAGCCGATCCCGGCCGCAGAATGACGGGGTGACCCTCCGAGCGGCACTGGCCCCGCTGGTCGCCGGCACCACCTGGCGACGCGGCGTGTTCCTGCTGCTCGGCGGGGTGCTGGCACTGCCGTACGGGGTGCTCGCGGTGACCTTCGCCGAGATGCTCACCGCCTCGGAGATCCCCCGATCCCTGGTGTACGCGCTGCTGGTCGTCGCGGCGCTGATCGCCGTGGTGCCACTGCTGCTGGATGGCAGCCGGGCCCTGGAGATCGCCGCCGTGCGGGCGTTGCTCGGCGTCGACCTGCCCGAGCCGGCACTGGGGCACCGCGGCGACCGGGAGACCCGACTGCGCAGCGCGCTCTGGATCGCCACCCACCTCATCGTCGGCGCGCTGGTGATGCTCGCGCTGTTCAGTGCCCTGCCGATGGCGCTGGCCTTCATCGCCCAGCAGTTCGGCATCGGCACCGAGCTGACCAGCCGGGAACGGTTCGGTCCGCTGGACGGGCGGGACAGCGGCTGGCTGACCCTGACCGGGGTGGCGATGCTCGTCGGCCTCGGCTACGCGGTCGCGGGGCTCGGCGCGCTCGCCGGTCTGATGGCGCCGGTGCTGCTCGGCCCCGCGCAGGCGGAACGGATCGCCGCCCTGGAGGCGCGGGCCACCCGGCTCGCCGAACGCAACCGGCTGGCCCGGGAGCTGCACGATTCGGTCGGTCACGCGCTGACCGTCGCCACCCTCCAGGCCGGCGCGGCACGCCAGGTCCTCGACACCGACCCGGAGTTCGTCCGGCGAGCGCTCACCGCCATCGAAGACGTCGGCCGGACCGCCATGGACGAGCTGGACCACGTGCTCGGGCTGCTCCGGGACGCCGGCGGCGGAACCCGGGCGGTGACGCCGCAGCGCACCCTCGCCGACCTGGACCGGCTGGTCACCGACACCCGGGCCACCGGGCTGACCGTGCACGCGCATCGCGTCGGCGACCCGACACGGCTGCCCCCGGCGGTCTCCCGGGAGGGCTACCGGATCGTCCAGGAAGGACTGACGAACGCCGCCCGGTACGGCCACGGGCCGGTGACGGTGCGGCTGGACCTGCACCCGGGGGCGCTGGAGTTGGAGCTGGTCAACGCCGTACGCCGGCCGGACCGGGCCGAGCTGGGCCGGCCCGGCCGAGGTCTGGACGGGATGCGGGAGCGGGTGCTGCTGCTCGGCGGCCGGATCACCGTGGGGCCGGACGGCGACCGCTGGCTGATCCGGGCCCGCCTGCCGTACGAGGAGACGACATGACGACCGGGGTGCTGATCGTCGACGACGACGAGTTGATCCGCGTCGGGCTGCGCGCCATCATCGACGCCCAACCCGACCTGCGGGTGCTCGCCGAGGCCGCCGACGGTGCCGAGGTGCCCCCGCTTGTCGCCCGGCACCGGCCGGACGTGGTGCTGATGGACGTGCGGATGCCCGGCATCGACGGCATCCAGGCCACCCGGCATCTGTTGGCCACCTCCGCCAACCCGCCCCGGGTGCTGGTGGTCACCACGTTCGCCAACGACGAGTACGTCTACGAGGCGTTGCGCGCCGGAGCCTCCGGTTTCCTGCTCAAACGAGCCCGGCCCGCCGAGGTGGTGGAGGCGGTCCGGGTGGTCGCGGCGGGGGAGTCGCTGCTGTTCCCGGCCGCGATCCGGCAGCTCGTCGGGG
The DNA here is from genome assembly GCF_040648675.1 of Micromonospora sp. NPDC049101. Lineage (NCBI taxonomy): Bacteria > Bacillati > Actinomycetota > Actinomycetes > Micromonosporales > Micromonosporaceae > Micromonospora > Micromonospora sp. NPDC049101. Next base: position 92,926 of record NZ_JBEZED010000014.1, read on the forward strand.
CGTACGGGCCGGTCGGCGGCGACCGGCTGCGCGCCGCCCGACTCACCGAACGGGAGGCCGAGGTGCTGCGGTTGATGAGCACCGGCCGGTCCAACCCGGAGATCGCCGCGCACCTGGTGGTCGGGGTGGAGACCGTCAAGACGCACGTCGGCAACGTGCTGGCCAAGCTGGGCGCCCGCGACCGCACCCAGGCGGTCATCGCCGCCTACGAGTCCGGCTTCGTCACCCCGTCCGGCTGATCGGTCCCTCCCCTGATGCCTGGGGCACCCGTGCGAATGTGAGCTAGCGTGGGTCGGGTGACTGCGTCTAACCCGGTAATCCCGGTCCCACCGGCCGACCTGCCCGGCACGCTCGGCGCGCTTCGGGCAGCCGGTCACCAGTACCGCACCGTCAAGCAGGAACTCCGCGACAACCTTCTCGCCCGGATGCGCTCCGGCGAGGCCCGTTTCCCCGGCATCGTCGGCTACGACGACAGCGTGCTGCCCGAGGTCGAGCGGGCCCTGCTCGCCGGGCACGACATGGTGCTGCTCGGCGAACGCGGCCAGGGCAAGACCCGACTGATCCGTGCGCTCGGCGCACTGCTCGACGAGTGGACCCCGGTCATCCCCGGCTCGGTGCTCAACGAGCACCCCCTGCACCCGCTCACCCCCGCGTCCCGCGCCCAGGCCGCCGAGGCCGGCGACGACCTGCCGATCGGCTGGCTGCACCGCTCGATGCGCTACGGCGAGAAGCTCGCCACCCCGGACACCAGCGTCGGCGACCTGATCGGTGACGTCGACCCGATCCGGATCGCCCAGGGCCGCACCCTCGGTGACCCGGAGACCATCCACTTCGGGCTGGTGCCGCGCACCAACCGGGGCATCTTCGCCGTCAACGAGCTGCCCGACCTGGCCGAACGCATCCAGGTTGCCCTGCTCAACGTCCTGGAGGAGCGGGACATCCAGGTCCGCGGCTACCAGCTGCGGCTGCCGCTGGACCTGCTCCTGGTGGCCAGCGCCAACCCGGACGACTACACCAACCGGGGCCGGATCATCACCCCGCTCAAGGACCGGTTCGGCGCGGAGATCCGCACCCACTACCCGCTCGACCTGGAGTTGGAGCTGGCGTTGATCCGGCAGGAGGCCGACCTGGTCGCCGCCGTGCCGGAGCACGTGCTGGAGGTGCTGGCCCGCTTCGCCCGCGCGGTGCGCGAGTCGCCCTCGGTGGACCCGCGCTCCGGTGTCTCCGCCCGGTTCGCCATCGCCGCCGCCGAGACGGTCGCCGGTGCCGCGCTGCGCCGCGCCGGCCTGCTCGCCGGTGCCGGCACCCCGGAGGGCCGCCCCGAGGCCGCGGTGGCCCGGGTCGGCGACGCGGTGTCGGTGACCAGCACGCTGCGCGGCAAGGTGGAGTTCGAGAGCGGCGAGGAGGGGCGGGAGATCGAGATCCTCGCCCACCTGCTGCGTACCGCAACCGCCGAGACGTTCCGCGCCCACCTGGCCGGGCTGGACCTGTCCGGCTTCACCGCGCTCGTCGAGGACGGCGCGGCGATCGAGACCGGTGAGCTGGTCAGCGCCGCCGAGCTGCTGCGGCAGGTCGGCACCGTGCCCGGCCTGGCGAAGGTTCTCGACCGGCTCGACCTGGGCGACGCGCCCAGCCCGGAGGAGGCGGCCGCCGCCGTCGAGTTCGTGCTGGAGGGGCTGCACCTGACCCGCCGGCTCGGCAAGGACGTCACCGACTCGGGGCGCACCGTCTACGGCGGCCGGGGCTGACCATGGCCGGCAACCGGTTCCGGTACGGGCAGTGGAACGGCGGGCCCGACCCGCTGGCACCCCCGTACGACGTGCGTGAGGCGGTGGACGCGGTCGGCGCCGAGGTGCTGGCCGGCGGCAGCCTGCGGGATGCGCTGCGCGACCTGCTGCGCCGTGGCCCGCAGGGGCGGGGCGGGCTGGACGACCTGGCCGCCCGTGCTCGGCGGCTGCGCCGGGAGGCACTGCGGCGCGGCGACCTGGACGGCGCGGTGACCAGGGCTCAGGCACTGCTTGACCAGGCCCTCGCCGCCGAGCGGGACGAGCTGCGTGGTCGCGACGACGACGCCGCGCGGTTCGCCGAGTCGGTGCTGGACAACCTGCCCCGCTCGACCGCGCGGGCGGTGGAGGAGCTGTCCGGCTACGAGTGGGCCAGCGAGGACGCCCGCCGGTCGTACCAGCAGATCCTCGACCAGCTTCGTGACGACGTGCTCGGTCAGCGCTTCGCCGGGCTGCGCGACGCGGTACGCGCGTCCGCCGACCCGGCCGCCCAGCAGCGGCTCGCCGAGATGATGCGCGACCTGAACGACCTGCTGGCCCGGCACGGCCGCGCGGAGGACACCACCGACGCGTTCGCCGAGTTCATGCGCCGCCACGGCGACTTCTTTCCGGAGCAGCCGGCGACCGTCGACGAGCTGATCGACGTGCTGGCCCGCCGTTCGGCGGCCGGTGAGCGGTTGATGAACTCGCTCTCCGAGCGGCAGCGCGCCGAGCTGGCCGGTCTGATGCAGCAGTCGCTCGGCGACCGGCTCGCGGGTGAGCTGTCCGCGCTCGACGCCAACCTGCGGGCGCTGCGCCCCGACCTGCGCTGGGGGCGCGGCGAGCGGGTCCGGGGCGACCAGCCACTGGGCTACGCCGACGCGGCCGGCGCGCTCGGTGAGATCGGCGAGCTGGACGACCTGCTGGACCAGCTCGACCAGGAACATCCGGGGGCGACCCTGGACGACGTCGACGTCGACGCGGTGGCCCGCACGCTGGGGCGGGACGCCGCCGACGACGTCCGCCGACTACGCGATCTGGAACGGGAGCTGCGCCGGCAGGGCTGGGTGAGCCGGGACGCCGAAGGGCTCACGCTGAGCCCTAAGGCGCTGCGCCGGCTCGGCGGGACGGCACTGCGACGGGTCTTCTCCGACCTGACCGCCGGGCCGCGCGGCCAGCACGACCTGCGCTCGGCGGGAGCCGCCGGCGAGGTCAGTGGTGCGTCCAGGCCCTGGGAGTACGGCGACGAGCAGCCACTGGACGTGGTCCGGACGCTGACCCGGGCGGTCAGCCGGGCCGGGCCGACGGTTCCGGTGCAGCTTGAGGTGGACGACTTCGAGGTGGTGGAGACCGAGAAGCGGGCCTCGGCCGCGGTGGTGCTCTGCGTCGACCTGTCGTACTCGATGATTTCCCAGGGTCGTTGGGGGCCGATGAAGCAGACCGCCCTGGCGCTGGCGCACCTGATGGAGACGCGCTTCCCGCAGGACGCTCTACAGATCGTGGGCTTCGGCCGGGAGGCGATGACGCTCACCCAGCAGGAGTTGGCGGCCGTCGAGCCGGACGGGGAACAGGGCACCAACCTCCAGCACGCGTTGCGGCTGGCGGGGCGGCACCTGCGCCGGCACCCGGACGCCGAGCCGGTGGTGTTGGTGGTCACCGACGGGGAGCCCACGGCCCACCTGGACCCGGACGACGGGGAGGCGCTGTTCCACTGGCCACCGCTGCCGGAGACGATCGAGGTGACGGTCCGCGAGGTGGACCGGCTGAGTCGCTACGGTGCCACGCTCAACCTGTTCATGCTCGGCGACGACCCGGGCCTGCGACGCTTCGTCGACGCGGTGGCCCGCCGCAGCCGTGGCCGCATGTTCACCCCGGAAACCGGCGACCTCGGCGAGTACGTGGTGAGCGACTACCTGCGCTCCCGCCAATCCCGCCGCTAACTCCCGGCGGGGCCTGTTGACTGGGGGGATGGAGAACGGGGGATTGCGGCGGGCTTACGGTGCCCTGTTCGCGGAGGTCGACGCAGGCGGGTTCGGTCCGGCTCCGGAGGGGCAGCTCAGCGCCGAGCAGATCGTCGCGCACCTGGTCGCCAACGACGAGCTGATGATTCAGGCCACCGAGGCGCTGCTGGCCGGGTCGCCGTTCGCCTACTACGAGCTGGAGGAGGACGTGCACCGGCCGCAGCTCGACGCGCTGGTCGCCGAGCAGGGTGGTCTGCGCGGCGTGTCGGCGCTGCTGCACGGCACCAGCGACCGCCTGTGCGCCCTGGTCGACCAGCTCGGCCTGGCCGTGGAAACCCCGGTCGAGACGCATCTACGCGAGGGCTTCGACCTCGTCGTCGACGAGCCGCTGCCCTGGTCCCGCACCCTCGACCTGCACGCCCGGGTCCACCTCCCCAAACACCAGTCCCAACTGCACCTGCTCCGGGCCTGAGCAGCGGCGGTCGTGCGCCGGCCGGTCGGTGTGGGGCCGTCCTGGTCCGTTGAGTGTGATGCCTGTGAGTCATCTTGATGACTCACAGGCATCACACTCGCAGTAGCACTGCCCCCCGACCGGAGAAGCCCGGCAAGGCGACAGCTTGTGCACGGTGGCAGGTCAGCCGTTGATCAGCTCGGAGCGGGGGTGGAAGGTGCGGCGGTAGGTCGAGGGCGCCACGCCGATGCGCTGGTGCAGCTGTTGGCGCAGGGCGGCGGTGGTGCCGAAGCCGCTGCGGTGGGCGATCTGGTCCACGGTGAGGTCCGTCGTCTCCAGCAGCAGCCGCGCGTGGTCGGTGCGCTGTTGCAGCAGCCACTGGGCCGGGCTCAGGCCGGTCTCGGACCGGAAGCGCCGGGTGAAGGTCCGCACGCTCATCCGCGCCTGCTCGGCCAGGTCACGTAGGGCGATCGGCTCGTGCAGTCGCTGCCGTGCCCACTCCCGGGCGCCCGCGGTGCTGGTGTCGGTGGCCTTCGGCACCGGTCGCTCGATGTACTGCGCCTGGCCACCGTCCCGCCACGGCGGCATCACGCAGCGGCGGGCCGCCCGGTTGGCCACCTCGCTGCCGTGGTCGAGGCGGATGACGTGCAGGCAGAGGTCGATGCCGGCGGCGACTCCGGCCGAGGTGAACACCCGGTCGTCGACGACGAAGAGCACCCCCGGGTCGAGGTCCACCCGGTCGTACAGGCGACGGAACTGCTCCGTGAACGCCCAGTGGGTGGTCGCCCGCCGTCCGTCGAGCAGACCGGCGGCGGCCAACACGAACGCCCCGGTGCAGATCGACATGATCCGGGCACCCCGCTCGTACGCCGCCCGCAACGCCTCGGCCGCCTCCGGCTCGACGGTGCCCGAGGTCAACGGGCTGCCGGCGTGGATGCCGGGGACGATCACCGTGTCGGCGGTGTCGAGCAACTCCAGACCGTGGTCGGGCAGCACCTGGAACCCGGCGGTGCTGCGGACCGGCCGGCCGCCCGGGGTGCACACCCGGACGTCGTAGAAGTGCGTGTCGTCGGCGGCCCGGGCGGTGCTGAAGACCTGGGACGGGGTGCCCAGGTCCAGGCCGACCACGTGGTCCAGGGCGAGTACGGCGATCCGGTGTGGGCGAGACGTCATGGCCCGATTATTGCGCATGATGGCTTTCCGGCCACTCGTCGCGGTGCGTGGCCCCGCCCAGACTGGTCGGGTGACCAAGAACCGCCTTCTGCATCCCGCCTGGCTGGTCGCCGCCGTCGCCTTCGTGGCGCTGGTCGGCGCGGCCGGCTTCCGCGCCACCCCGTCGGTGCTGCTGCACCCGCTGCACGAGGAGTTCGGCTGGCCGCTGGCCACCATCTCCGCCGCCGTGTCGGTCAACCTGCTGCTCTACGGGCTCACCGCGCCGTTCGCCGCCGCCCTGATGGACCGGTTCGGCATCCGCCGGGTGGTCTCGGTGGCGCTGCTGCTGGTCGCCGCCGGCAGCGGGCTGACCGTCTTCATGAACGCCAGCTGGCAGCTGCTGCTCTGCTGGGGTGTGCTGGTCGGGCTGGGCACCGGCTCGATGGCGCTGGCGTTCGTGGCCACCATCACCGGGCGCTGGTTCGTGCACCGCCGGGGCCTCGTCACCGGAGTGCTGACCGCCGGCGGGGCGGCCGGCCAGCTGGTGTTCCTACCACTGATCGCCATTCTGGTCCGCGACCACGGCTGGCGTACCGCCGCGCTCGTCGTGGCCGGAGCCGCACTGGCGGTCGTACCCCTGGTGGTGTGGTTGCTGCGCGAGCACCCGGCGGATCTCGGCCTGCCCGCCTACGGGGCGACCGAGGTCGTCGCGGCGCCGCCGGCGACCGGCGGCGCGGCGAGCCGGGCGCTGGGCGCGCTGACGACCGCGGCCCGGACCCGGCCGTTCTGGCTGCTGGCCGGCGGGTTCGCGATCTGCGGGGCGACCACCAACGGCCTGGTCGGTACGCACTTCGTGCCGGCCGCGCACGACCACGGCATGCCCCAGACCACGGCGGCCGGGCTGCTCGCACTGGTGGGGCTCTTCGACATCGTCGGGACCATCGCCTCCGGCTGGCTCACCGACCGGGTCGACAGCCGGTTGCTGCTCGGCATGTACTACGCGCTGCGGGGGGCGTCGCTGCTGGTCCTGCCGAGCCTGTTCACCGGCACCGCCGCGCCGAGCATGCTGGTGTTCATCGTCTTCTACGGGTTGGACTGGGTGGCCACCGTGCCGCCGACGGTGGCGCTGTGCCGGGAGTACTTCGGCGGCGCCGGGGCTGTGGTGTTCGGCTGGGTGTTCGCCGCACACCAGTTCGGCGCGGCCCTCGCCGCGACGGGTGCGGGGCTGGTACGGGACCGCCTCGGCGACTACGCGGTGGCCTGGTACGTGGCCGGAGCGCTGTCGATCGGCGCGGCCGGGCTGTCGTTGCTGCTGCGTCGGAGGCCGGGCCGAGCGGTCCCGGAGGCCGTGCTGGCCGCCGCGACCGCACCGAAGGCGTGGCGGTTCCAGGGCTGAGACGGCACGGTTCGGACGGTCAGCCCAGGGTCCACTGCTGGGCTGGCCCGCCGTCGCAGGGTCGCTGCCGGATGTCGTCGCCGGCCGCGATGCCCTCGTCGTCGGCCTGGGCGCACTTGCCGCTGTGCACCGCGACCATCAGCACCGGGCCGGCGCCGGTGGAGTTCAGCCGCCACTGCTGGTTGGCCCCACCGTGGCAGGGAAACTGCATCAGCGGCGCGCCGTCGTCCTGGCTGCCACCCTCGACGTCGAGGCACTGCCCGGACGCGGCATTGGCCACCGTCGACACCTCCGGGCCGACCGGGGTGATCACCCAATCCTGCTCCGGGTCGCCGGTGCAGACCGCCAGGTGGGTCTTCGCCTGCTGGCCTTCGCCGTAGAGCCCCAGGCACAGGCCCGAGTCGGCCTTGAACACCCGGGACCCGGTCAGCGGCTCGGCGGGTGCGCTCGGGCTCGTCTGGGCCGCCGCGTCGGTGGGCGCCGCGGCGGAGGACGAGGCCCCGACCGTCGCCGGCACGCCCGGCTCGTCGTCACCGTCGAGGAGCCCGGTGGCGAAGACCACCCCGAGGACTATGCCGACCAGCCCGACCGCCAGCGCCAACCGCAACAGCGGATCGGCCAGTGGACCGGATCGTGCCGCCCGTCGGCTGCCGCCGTAGACGGTGCCGGTGGGGCTGGGGCGGCGTTCCTCGCCGGTGGGGTCGGGGCGGCGTTCCTCGGGCGCGGACATAGCCGCCATCCTCACCCACGGCCGGCGGCGACGGCCAATCGGTGGGTGGGCCGACGACCCGGACCGGCGCGGACAGCGGTCAGCGGGTGGGCTGCGGGTCGGTGACGTCGGCCACAGTGGCGTCGAGGGCGGTGATCGCGGCGTCGGCGTCGAGCGCGATGGCCAGGCCACGTTCCCCGGCGCCCAGCGTGATCTCCCGGCCGCGCAGTCGCTCGTCGGCGATCACCGGCCAGGCCGTGCTCGCGCCGAACGGGGTGATGGTGCCGCGTTCGTAGCCGGTCGCGGCCAGGGCGCCGGCAGCGTCCGGCATGGAGAGTCGGTGCACCCCGAGCAGGGTGCGCAGCTTGGGCCAGGACACGACCCGGTCGCCGGGGGTGAGGACGAACAGGTGATCATCGGCACTGCGGCGGACCACGATTGTCTTCACCACGTCGGGGATCGCCACTCCCCGGGCCGCGGCGGCCTCCGCGAGACTGCCGACCGCACCATGGCTGACCAGCCGATATGGCAATCCGGCGGCGTTCAGGGCGGTGATCGCGGGCGATGGCATGCCCGCCACGGTAACCGTCCGGCCCCCGCTCGGACGGGAAACTGCCCCGGCTGACATCCCACGGTTTCGCGAGTACGCGCGTAAGGTGATCACATGCGCGCTGAGCGTGTGGGTCACCACCCCATTGACCATGATCAAGCGGTGGACACGTTGCGGCGGTCGTACGCCGCGGTGCCCACGGGCGAGCCTGTCCGGCTGGCCAAACGCACCTCCAACCTGTTCCGCCCCCGGTCCGCACCCGGGGCTCCGGGGCTCGACGTGAGTGGCCTGAACGGCGTGCTGTCGGTCGACCCGGCCGGGCGTACCGCCGACGTGCAGGGCATGTGCACCTACGAGGACCTGGTCGACGCGACGCTGCCGCACGGGCTGATGCCGCTTGTGGTGCCGCAGTTGCGCACCATCACGCTGGGTGGCGCGGTGACGGGCCTCGGGATCGAGTCGACCACGTTCCGCAACGGCCTGCCGCACGAGTCGGTCCGGGAGATGGACATCCTCACCGGCTCCGGTGAGATCGTCACCGTCCGACCCGACGGCGAGCACGCCGACCTGTTCACCGCGTTCCCCAACTCGCTGGGCAGCCTCGGCTACGCGACCCGGTTGCGCATCGAGCTGCAACCGATCGGCCGGTACGTGTCGTTGCGCAACGTCCGGTTCACCCGACTGGAGGCGCTCACCGACGCCATCGCCGAGGTCACCGCGACCCGGTCCTGGGCCGGCGAGACGGTCGACGCGATGGACGGGGTGATGTTCAGCCCCGGCGAGGCGTACCTGGTGTTCGCCAGATTCACCGACACGGCCGACCCGCCCAGCGACTACACCGGTCAGGCGATCTACTACCGGTCGCTGCGCCAGCGCACCCGGGACGTGCTCACCGCGCACGACTATCTCTGGCGCTGGGACACCGACTGGTTCTGGTGCTCGGCGGCGTTCGGTGCGCAGCACCCGGTCGTGCGCAGGCTCTGGCCGGCGCGGTACCGGCGCAGCGACGTCTACCACCGACTGGTCCGCCTCGAGCACCGGCATCACGTGGCGGCCCGGATCGACCGGCTGCGTGGGCAGCCGGCCCGGGAGCGGGTCGTGCAGGACGTGGAGATCCCGCTGGGCCAGGCGGCCGAATTCCTGCGCTGGTTCGCCGGCGCGGTGGGGATGCACCCGGTGTGGTTGTGTCCGCTGCGACTGCGCGAGCCGGCGGGCGCCGGATCGGCGCGGGCCTGGCCGCTGTATCCACTCCGGCCGGAGCAGGACTACCTCAACATTGGGTTCTGGGGGACCGTGCCGATCGCGCCGGGCGCCGCCGACGGCGACGTCAACCGCACGATCGAACGCAGGGTGTCGGAGTTGGGCGGGCACAAGTCGCTCTACTCCGACGCGTACTACGACCGGGACGCCTTCGATCGCCTGTACGGCGGCGACACGTGGCGGGCGGTGAAAGACCGCTACGACCCGGACCACCGGCTGACGGGATTGTACGAAAAGGCGGTAGCACGAGCATGAGCCTGACCGACAGAGATCAGGGGGCGGCGAGCGTCCCCGCCACCCCGCCGGCGGGGGGCCGGCAGACGGGTCCGACCGTGGCGGATGTCATCCGCGCGGTCACCGCCGGGCCGTTGCCGGTGCGGATCACCGGGTACGACGGCAGCTCCGTCGGCCCGTCCGACGCCGGCATCACCCTGGCGATCCGTTCCGAGCGGGGTTTGTCCTACCTGCTCACCGCCCCTGGCGACCTGGGCATGGCCCGGGCCTACGTCAGTGGTGACCTGGCGTTGCAGGGGGTGCACCCGGGTGACCCGTACGAGGCGTTGCGGGTGCTCAAGGACGAGCTGCGCCTGCGCCCACCGTCGCTTGCCGACGGGTTGGCGCTGGTCCGTGGGCTGGGCTGGGAGCGGCTGATGCCACCGCCGGCTCCGCCGCAGGAGGCGCAGCCGCGGTGGAAGCGGGTGATGAACGGGCTGCGGCACTCGCGGGTGCGCGACAGCACGGCGATCTCGCACCACTACGACGTCTCCAACGCCTTCTACGAGAAGGTGCTCGGCCCGTCGATGACGTACACCTGCGCGGTTTTCCGGTCTCCGGGCGACACGCTGGAGCAGGCCCAGGCTGCGAAGTACGACCTGGTCGCCGGCAAGCTGGCGCTCAAGAAGGGGATGCGGCTGCTGGATGTGGGTTGCGGTTGGGGTGGCATGGTCCGGCACGCCGCCCGCGAGTACGGCGTGCAGGCGCTCGGGGTGACCCTGTCGAGGGCGCAGGCGCAGTGGGCGCAGGCGGCGATCGAGCGGGAGGGGTTGACCGGGCTGGCCGAGGTGCGGCACCTGGACTACCGGGACGCGCCGGCGGAGCAGTTCGACGCCATCTCCTCGATCGGTCTGACCGAGCACATCGGGGTGCGCAACTACCCGACCTACTTCGGGGCGTTGCGGTCCCGGCTGCGGACCGGGGGCCGGCTCCTCAACCACACCATCACGCGTGCGGACAATCGGGCGCCGCACCGCTCCGGTGCGTTCATCGACAGGTACGTCTTCCCGGACGGCGAGTTGGCCGGCCCGGGCCGGCTGATCAGCGAGGTGCACGACGCCGGGTTGGAGGTGCACCACGAGGAGAATCTGCGTCAGCACTACGCGCTGACGCTTGCCGCCTGGTGCCGCAACCTGGTGGAGCACTGGGACTTCTGCGTCTCCGAGGTGGGTGCGGGCACCGCCCGGGTGTGGGGGCTGTACATGGCCGGGTCACGGATGGCGTTCGAACGCAACGGCATCCAGCTGCACCAGGTGCTGGCCACGCACAACGGCCCGGACGGCGTGAACGGCTACCCGTTGCGGCCCGACTGGTTGCCCTGACCATCTGCTGAGCGTCGCCTGAAGCCGTGCCGAGAAAAGTCGGCACGGCTTCTCGCGAACCGATTGACAAACAAATTTTGTACGTACAAACTGGTTTTGCCATGAGAGACGTCCTGTACCTGGAGCAGATCGAGCAGGCCGAAGTCCTGCTCAAGCCGCAGCGCGTCGAGGTGCTGCGGCAACTGGCCGAACCGCGCACCTGCACCGAGGTCGCGGCTCGACTCGACCAGACGCCACAACGCGTCTACTACCACGTCAAGCAGCTCGTCGCGGCTGGCCTCGTCGAGCTGGTCAACGAACGCAAGGTCCGCGGCATCACCGAGGGCATCTACCAGGCCGCCGCCCGGTCGTACTGGCTGTCCCCCCGGCTCGTCGGTCGGATCGGGCTGCGCCGGGTCGGCGACGAGCTGAGCCTCGGCTACCTGCTCGACCTGATGGAAGAGGTCCAGGCCGACATCGCCGCCCTGGACCGGGCGGCGCCCGAGCTGCCCTCGATCGGGGTCTCCGGCGCGATCCGGGTGCCCGCGGAGCAGCGCCAGCAGTTCCTGCACGACCTGCAAACCGCACTTCAGGACTTGTTCACCCGCTACGGCGGCAGCGAGGGAGATGCCTTCAAGCTCGCCGTGGCCTGCTATCCGAAAGGGAACGACCATGACTGAACCACTGAAGGTGCAGGCCCGTCTCTCCGCGCCGGTCGGGCGTGTCCGTCAGGCCCTGACCGACCCGGCGGAGCTGCGTCTCTGGCTGGCCGAGCACGCCGAGGTCGAGCTGCCCCAGCGGTACGAGTTCTGGGGCCGCTACACGCCCGAGGGTGACGCCCCGCACCAGCGGTTGTTGCACGCCGACGACGACACGCTGCGCTTCGGCTGGCTGCTCGACGGGGTGGAGACCACCAGCGAGTTCCAGCTCACCGCCGAGGGCCCGGACAGCACCGTGCTGACGCTGACGCAGAGCCACTTCGACTTCGCCGAGGCGATGAGCGGCTCCAGCATCCGGGGCGTGCTCCAGACGTACTGGGCGCTGTCCATCGCCAACCTGGCCGCCCACCTGGAGGGCAAGCCACTGCTGCCCCGCACCGACTTCACCTCCGCCGACCTGCGGGGTGAACTGGTCATCGCCGCCCCGGCCGACAAGGTGTGGGAGTCGCTGACCGACTCCGAGCAGGCCAGCGCCTGGTTCGGCTACCCGATCGGCATCGAGCCCTGGGTCGGCGGCCGGTACGCCATGGGCGGCTTCGAGCACGGCTACGCGGCGAAGATCGTCGACCTGGAGCCCGGCCGACGGATGTCCGTCGACTGGGGACCGACCGGCGTGACGAGCTGGGAGCTGGCCGAGTCCGCTGGCCGGACCACGCTGACCTTCGTGCAGAGCGGCTTCGACGAGGCCAACCCCCCGTACGGCGCCTGGAGTGGGTCGGTTGCCGGGCTGTTCGAGCTGCGCCGCTTCCACGAGGTGCCGGACTGGCAGCCGATCTGGCTCGCCGAGGAGGTCCCCGGCCTGGAGCCCGCACCGGCCAGCTGACGTCCCCGGCGCGATCGTGCTCGCCTTGATCGTGCTCGCCTTGATCGTGCTCGCCTTGATCGTGCTCGATTAGGGATGTAGTGGCCTCGTTCATTCCGAAGGCCACTACATCCTGGATCGAGCACGATCTCGCGTCAGGAGCCTTACGCGATGGCGGCGATGTCACCGTCGTCGAAGTAGATGGCTTGGTGGAGCCGGCCACCGAGGGCGGCAGCGTATCGGGCCACCACGTCCTGACCGGAGATCCTGCCTTGCTCGATCTGGGACACCCGGCCCTTGGTCACGCCCATCCGCTCAGCAATCTGCTGCTGGGTGAAGCCGCGAGCGCGTCGTACCTCCGCGAGGCGGTGCCCGACGACCTGCGCGAGCAGTTCCTCCTTGCCCGCTCCCACGGCCGCCTCGCCGCCAGCACGCTGCACGTACTCCGCTCGGATGTCCGTCCACCGCACGTGACCACTCACCGCTGTCCCCCTCCTGCTGTGCGCGTTCCTTCAGGTAGCTCTCGTACCGTTGCTCGGCGAGCGGGATGGCCTGCTGATACCAGCTTGTCCATTGCCCCGCCTTGTCGCCAGCGACCAGCAGGATGCTGGCACGCCAAGGGTCGAAGACGAAGAGGATGCGGACCGTGCCTGGACGCAGCTCCTTCAAATTGGCTAGTGACGAACCGCTGATGGTGTCGACCAAGGGTCGCCCCAACCCTGGCCCAACCTCGGCGAGCGCATCGATAGCCTGGACGACTCTGGCGAACGTTGCCTGGTCAAGGCTGTCTATCCAGGTGCGAACTTCGTCGACGACGAAGACATCCCATTCCTCCTGGCGCACGGATGAAGTATAGCAATCGCTATACGGGTCAGCGATAGTTGCTCCGATCTGCCGGACCGATGCGGTGACTTTTCGCGGTTGGGTGGGTACTGGCGGGCGATGTTCCTCATCTTTGGTCTGCGTACCAAGGTCGACCGGTCCGGTGTCGTGCAGCAGGTCTGCCGTCACTGCGGCAACCACGCCGCGCAGGTGATCACCCGCCGGTCGACGAAGTTCTCCCTCTTTTTCATCCCCCTCATCCCGATCCGCACCCGGTACGCGCAGCAGTGCACCTTCTGTGCGGCGCAGTACGAGATCTCCAAGTCCGACGCCGAACGCCTCCCGGTCGGCTGACCCGGGATGGATCGCCTCCTGTTCTGGCTGATCGGCCGACCGATGCCCCCGGCCGACGTGGCGGTTCACACCGTCGCCCGTCCGCCCTGCACCCCTGGGCGACGCAAACGCCGACGGCCTCGCCGACCACTGGCCGGCACCGCGCTGCCCCGCTCACCCTGGAACCGCTCCGGCGGTCGCTCTTGATCCGGGTCGAGGCCCGGGGATGGGCCGCGGGTTCGCGGGGCCGGGGATGGCTCGACCGGCGCGGACGTTCGGCTCTGGCGGCGTACCTGGGCGCTGGTTAGGCTTTCGGGGTTTGCCGTGGACCGGTCCTTCCGAGGGTGCACGCACGACGAAGCCGGAGCACCCGTGTCCCGTCAGGACGTGAAGCAGGCTGTGGGGAAACCCAACCCCGCCGGTGCGATTCTGGCGGCCGCGGTCATCCTCGTGGAGGCGTGCTGGCTGTTCGCCGCGTTGCCGGGTGCCGCCCTGGTCAGCGACGTCGGCGGGATGCTGGTGGCCGGCTGGGCCACGGTGGCGTGCGTCGGGGTGGCCCGCCGGCACCCGGTGCCGCTGCGCCGGTTCTGGACGCTGCTCGCCGTCACCATGGCGCTCGCCGCGCTGGGGCGGGCCGTCTGGACGGTGCAGCGTCTCGTCGGCGGAGATCTGCCGCACACGCCGGTGGTCGGGGTGGTCTTCACCGCCGGCATCCTCACCGGCACGGCCGCACTGCTCAGCTCGCCGTCCGCGCCGCGGACCGCGGTGGGGCGCGCTCGCACGTTGCTGGACGGCGTGATCGTCGCCCTGGCCCTGGTGCCGATCGGTTGGGTGCTGGTCTTCCGTGGGGTGGCCGCCGCCGAGTTGGCCGACCCGGCGCGCACGCTGGGGCTGCTCTACCCGATGTTCGACCTGATGCAGCTCACGATCCTGGTCGCGGTGTCCGGGCCGGCCCGGCCGATGTGGCGGCCGATGAGCATGCTCGCGGCGAGCCTCACCCTGCGGGTCGTCGCCGACGTCGTCTACGTCTCGCTGGTCGCGCGTGCCGACTACACCGCCGGTCACCCGATCGACCTGTGTTGGCCGGTGAGCTACCTGCTGATCGGTCTGGCCACCCGTAGGCCGCCACCGCCGGACTGCGACGGCACCGACGAGGCCGCCGAGTCGCCGCTGCCGCCGTGGTGGCGGGTGGCGTTGCCGTACCTGCCGGTGGGTGGGGCGATCGTCGCGGTGGTGCTGGCCCGTCGACCCAGCGGGCAGACCCCGCACCTGGTCTTCGTGACCATGATGGCGTTGCTCGCGGCTCTCGCCGTGCGGCAGGGGTTGGCCGCCAACGAGAACCTGCGGCTGGTGGTCCGGCTGCGCCGTCTCGCGTACGGGGACCAGCTCACCGGGCTGCCCAACCGGCTGCTGTTCAACAGGCGGCTGCGCCTGGCCCTGCGGGACGGGCGACCGGTGGCCGTGCTGCTGCTCGACCTGGACGGGTTCAAGCAGGTCAACGACCGTTTCGGGCACGCCACCGGCGACACCCTGCTGACCGGACTGGCGGCCCGGATGCGGGCCGTGGTGGACGGTGACGGCATCATCGCCCGGCTCGGCGGGGACGAGTTCGCGGTGCTTGTCGACGGTGACCGACCGGTCTCACCCGAGCGCCTCGCCGAGCGGTTGCTGGACGCGCTGCGACCCTCCGACGGTGAGGACGACGTCGGGGTGCACCCGTCGGCGAGCATCGGCATCGCCGAGTTCGGCCCGCAGCACGCCTCGCACACCGATCTGCTGCGCGACGCCGACATCGCCATGTACGCGGCCAAGGCCGCCGGGAAGTCCGCGTACCGGACGTGCACCTCGGCGCTGCGCGAGTCGGCCGTGTCGCGGGCCGAACTGATCGCCGACCTGCGCCGCGCGGTCGACGAGAATCAACTGTGTCTGGAGTTCCAACCCATCGTGGACCTGGCCACCGGCGCGGTACGCAGCGCCGAGGCGCTGGTGCGGTGGCGGCACCCCCGGCTGGGGATGCTGCCGCCGTCGAGGTTCCTGCCGCTGGCCGAGGAGACCGGGTTGATCCTGCCCATCGACCGGTGGGTGATCCACGAGGCGTGTCGGGCGGCGGCGACCTGGCGGGGCCGGGCGCCGGACGCGACAGTGGCGGTGAACATCGCCGCCGCGCACCTGCGCCGTCCGGACCTGATCGCCACGGTCACCGCTGCCACCAGTGCCGCCGGGCTGGCGCCGCGGGCGTTGACCCTGGAGCTGACCGAGTCGGCGCTGATCGAGGGCACCGAGGCGGTGCTGGAACGGTTGCACCAGCTCCGGGAGCTGGGCATCAAGATCGCCATCGACGACTTCGGTACGGGTTACTCGTCACTGAGCTACCTGCACCGCATCCCGGCGACCGAGCTGAAGATCGACAGGTCGTTCGTGAACCGGCTCGGGTCGGACGACCGCGCGTACGCCACCGTGGAGATGGTCACCCGGTTGGCCGGTGCGTTCGATCTGACGGTCGTCGCCGAGGGAGTGGAGACCGAGCGGCAGCACGACGCGGTCGCCGCGATCGGGTGCCCGCGCGGTCAGGGCTATCTGTACGGGCGGCCGGACGTGCCCGCCAAGGTGGGCCAGAATCAGGGCTTGACCCTGACGTAGCGGCAGGCGGGAGCCTGGTTTCCGGAAGGGAGGGGAACCATGGCGTACACGGTGGGTCAGGTGGCGAAGGTCGCTCGCGTGACGGTGCGGACGTTGCACCACTACGACGAGATCGGTCTGCTCTCGCCCAGCGGGCGGACCCCGGCGGGTTACCGCCGCTACGACGACGCGGACCTGCAACGGCTGCAACTCGTCCTGTACTACCGGGAGTTGGGTTTCCCGCTTGAGGAGATCAGCGCGATCATCGACGACCCGGCGGCCGACCCGGCCGCGCACCTGCGCCGCCAGCACGAGTTGCTGACGGGACGGGTGAAGCGGTTGCAGGAGATGGTCACGGCGATCGAGTTCGCGATGGAGGCGAGCAAGATGAACATCCAACTCACCCCGGAGGAGCGGTTCGAGGTCTTCGGTGACGTCGACCCGGAGGAGCACCAGGCCGAGGCGGAGCAGCGCTGGGGCGACACCGAGGCGTACCGGGAGTCGAACCGGCGGGTCTCCCGTTACACCAAGGCCGACTGGCTGCGGTACAAGGCGGAGAACGAGGACTGGGGTCGGCGGATCGTCGCGGTGCTGGGCTCGGGTGTGCCGGCGGACAGCCCGGAGGCGAAGGATCTGGCCGAGGAGCACCGGCAGCTCATCGGCCGCTGGTTCTACGAGTGCACGTACGAGGGGCACACCGGGTTGGCCGACATGTACCTGGCCGACGAGCGGTTCACCGCGTACTACGAGAACATGGCGCCGGGGTTGGCCGTCTACCTGAACGAGGCCATCCACGCCAACGCGATCAGCCGCGCCTGATCGGCCCGGAACAGCGGCGCTCGCGGTCCGGCTACTCTGGCCGGACCGCACCGCCCCCGGGGAGATGACCGTGCAGAAACCGAAGCTGATCGCCGCTGGTGCCGTCCTGGCCGTGGCGGTGGCCGCCGGGGTGTGGGCACTGCTGGTGGTCACCGGTGACGAACCCGACCCGGGTCGTGCCGGGGCGTCGCCCGCCCCGACCGACCCGGCCGGGGTCCTGTCGGCGGCCGCTGCGAAGGTCGACGGGCAGACCTACAAGCTGACCTTGGATACCGGCGGGACAGCGGGCGGGGACGGCACGGTGGTGCTCTGGGACCCGTTGGCCAAGCGTGGTCTGGAGACCACCTCGCTCAAGGTGCCCGCCGGTGCGGTGAAGATCGAACGGCTCACCACCGGGCCGGACGTCTACGTGCGGATCAGCGCCCCGGACCGCCGCGTCCCGGTGTGGGATGGCAAGACCTGGTGGCACGTCGGCGCTCCGGGGTCGCCGCCCGCCCAGCAGGGCCTGGACAACACCAAGCTGGCCGGCACGCTCACCGCGGCGACGACGGTGCGGCAGACCGGTGCGCGGGAGTACGCCGGCACACTGGACCTGCGCGAGAGAAGCGCGGTGTTGGGCGAAGGGGTCGGCAACGTGCTCGGTGCCCGGGCCGGCGCGGTGCCGTTCACCGCGGCCGTGGACGAGCAGGGTCGGCTGGTCCGCTACCGCATCGAGTTGGCCAGTGAGCAGTCGCAGACCGCCCAGCTCGACCTGACGTACTCGGATTTCGGGCTGTCGGTGTCGGCCGAGCCGCCGGCGGCCGGCCTGGTCGGCGAGGACCCGCCGGCGAACATCCCCGGCGCCTGACGCCTGCTCACTCCTCGACTCCTCCGGTGGTGGGGGTGACCAGGAAGTCGTAGACGGTCCGGGCCATCCGGCGGACCGTCTCGTCACCGGTGGCCATCGGCCCGGCGGTGAGGAACGCGACGGCGGTCTCGGTGCCGGGGATCAGGTAGTAGCCGACGTCGTGGGAGGCGTCCGGCAGGTCACCGGTCTTGTGGGCCACCGGTACCCCGGGTGGCAGCGCCGCCGGGATCTTGGTGTTGAGGGTCTGTTCCCGCATGAACCCGATCATCAGGTCGCGGGAGGCGGGGGTGAGGATCTCGCCGTCCCAGACCGCGCCGAGCAGGGACACCACGTCGTCCGGGCTTGTGTAGTTCTCCTCGCCGCGCTGCGCCGCCGCGCTGTCGAGCATCCGGCGGGCCAGGATGGTGGACCGTTGGTTCATCGAGTCGATGAGCGCGTTGATCGGGGCGAACCCACCCAGGTAGGTGATCAGTACGTTCGCGGCCACGTTGTCGCTGTACTTGATCAGGTACTGGGCGAGCCGACGCAGGGTGACCACCTGCGGGAACGTCTCGAACTGGAGCTGGCCGGTGCCGCCGACCACGTCCTGCGGGGTGACCAGCACGCCGTCGTCGAGCGAGACCTGTCCACAGTCGACCCGGCGGAGCAACTCGACGAGGATCCACAGTTTGATCACGCTGGCCGCCTTGGGGCGCAGCGCGCCGTTGACGGCGATCTGCTGGTCGCCGTACCGGCCGGACAGGTCGCGAACGGTGACCCCGGCCGGGTTGAGGCTCGCGTCGGCGACCACCCGGGCGAGCTGCCCGCTGAGGGGGAACAGCCGGGCCCCCGCGACCGGGTCGGTGGGCGGCTGCGGGCTGGTGACCACCACGCCGGTGAGCGTCGTCGGTGGGCGGTGCCGTTGGACCACCTCCAGCGTGCCCTCGCTGCGGCCGGTCAACGGCACCCGGTAGCGGTAGGCCGTGCCTCCGACGACGACGGCACCGCTGGCCACCCCCGCGGCGACCCGCATACCGGGGTCGGCGACCCGGCCGGTGTCACCGTCGCAGGCGCGGTAGCGCACGGTGTGTCCGAGCGAGTCCACCGCGAACACCCCACCGGGGAATGACAACCAGGACACCTCACTGGTGGGCGCCCGCCCCGGCGCCGGGTCCGCGCCGGGCTCGTGACCCTGCCCGTCGCCCGGCTCGACCGCGTGCTCCGCCTCGGCCGGCCGCGCCGGGTCCGCGCCGGGCCCGGGGCCGTCCGCGGTGGCCGGCCCGGTCGTGGCCAGCAGGGCGAGCGCGACCGCCGCCGCCAGCCCTTTCCGGGGTACGCGGACAGCGGCCCCCCGTAGGGAAGATGAACGCTTCTTGTCGCTTTTTCTCACGTTTGTACGATATGAAGCGCCGGGGACGGGTGGGGTCGACGGGACTGGCGTCACCCGTCCGGGCGGCGATGTCGCGACGAGCGTGATGACACACAGGTATAGAAATGACTCAGCGGCATCAGACTCATCAGCCACACCACCACCCCCCCGGAGGCACAGCATGTTGATCATCGCAGGCAGTTTGCAGGTCGAGCCGGCCACGCGCGAGGACTACCTGTCCGGCTGCGAAGAGGTGATCACGCAGGCACGTGCCGCCGCCGGCTGCCTCGACTTCCTGCTCGCGGCCGACCCGTTGGAGCCCGGCCGGATCCACGTCTACGAGCGCTGGGAGTCCGCGGAGCAGTTGGCGGCGTTCCGTGGTTCCGGGCCGAGTGACGCGCAGGAGGCGGCCATCCTCGACGCCGACGTGCAGCGCTACCTGATCGCCGGCGTGGAGGCACCCTGACCCGCTCGCCGCGGCGGCGGGTCGAGCCGGAGCGGGGTCGACCCGAGGCGGGCCGGCCGAGCTGTCACATCGGGGGTCCGGTCGCCGGCTCGGGTTCCGCGGGCAGGCCGGGTGCCATCCGGCGGATCGAGGTGAACGTGGGAGTCAGCGCCTCGTACAGCTCGGCGAAGAGCGGCAGCAGCGCCGCGTACGTGGCGGCGGCGGCCGGGTCGGGGCGGATCGTCTCCTCGATCCGGACGAGGTCGGCGGCGACGTCGATGCTGGGGATCAGCCCGAGCGCCTGCATGCCGAGCAGCGCCGCGCCGAAGCTGGATCCCTCGTGTGCGGCCGGGAAGCTCACCGGCAGGCCGAGCACGTCGGCGAGCATCTGCCGCCACAGGCCGCTGCGGGCGAAGCCGCCACCGGCACGGATCTCACGGACCTCGTTGCCGGCCGCCCGCACCGAGCTGAGCACCAGCGCGAGCTGCTGGCAGACCCCCTCCAGCGCGGCGCGGATCAGATGCTCGCGACGGTGGTTGTGGGTCAACCCCACGTACGCGCCGCGCGGCAGAGCGCTCCAGTGTGGTGCCCGTTCGCTGTGCAGGTACGGCAGCATGATGAGCCCGCCCGAGCCGGCCGGCGCGCGGGCCGCCAGGGTGACCAGGTCCTCCTCGGCGTGCTCGCCCAGATCCGGGGCGAGCGCGGCGCCGGCCCACTTGAGGACGATGCCGCCGTTGTTGATCGCACCGCCGACCGCCCAGCGGTGCTCGGTCAGCGCGTAGCAGAACACGCCGCCGAGCGGGTCCACGCCGGGTCGCTCGACCATCACCCGCATCGCGCCGCTGGTGCCGATCGAGCAGGCCACCATGCCGGGATGCACCGCCCCCAGGCCCAGGTTCGCGAGCGGCCCGTCCCCGGCACCGACCACCACCGGGGTGCGCTCCGGCAGGCCGGTCTCGGCCGCGGCCCGCGGGGTGAGGCCGGGCAGCACGGCGGTGGTGGCGACCAGTTGGGGGAGTTGCTCCGCGGTGATGCCGGCGATGGCCAGCGCCTCGCTGTCCCACGCCAGTCGGTGGATGTCCAGCAGGCCGCTGGCCGAGGCGATCGAGTGGTCGGTGACCAGCGCGTCGCAGAGCCGCAGCAGCACCCAGTCCTTGATGCCCACCCAGTGCGCCACGCGCTCGAAGAGCTTCGGCTCCTGCTCGGCGAACCAGAGCAGCTTGGGCAGCGGCGACATCGGATGCATCGGCGTGCCGGTACGCCGGTGCAGGGCCAGCCCGGACGGGACCGCCCGGAGTCGTTCGGCCTGCTGGGTCGAGCGTGAGTCGGCCCAGGTCACCGACGGGGTGAGCGGATTGCCGTCCGGGTCCAGCCCGATCAGGCTGTGCATGGCGGAGCTGAACGACAACCCGGCCACCGGCTGGACCAGCTCGGCCACGACCACGCTCACCGACTTGAGCACCGCGTCGAGGATGAGGTGCGGGTCCTGCTCGGCGTAGCCGGGTTGCGGGTCGTTCAGCGGGTAGCCGACCGAGTGGCTGCCGAGTTGCCGCCCGTCGGTGTCGTACGCGACGGCCTTGGTGCTCGTGGTGCCGATGTCGACGCCGATGACCACGGCGGACCGGGTCTCCTGCGGCATGACGCTCACCCCCTTCGTGCGGCGGTGCGGCGGCGACGCCACCCGGCTGCGGCTGACGTTACCGAGACGGCGACCGCCCCCGCACGGCCCACGCAAAGGTGGAACGCCGACGCAGCAGTATCGGCCAATTGGGTCGTTTCATCGGCCAACCGGGTATTTCGCCTGTTTCGGCGTTTCCGGGTGCCCCGCCGTGCCTGTTGAACGAGGAGACACCCAGATTGGTGGCCTACGCGGCGAAGGAGTCGGCGTGGCGAAGACTGATTCGACGGGTTCCACCTGGCGGTACCGGTGGGCGCACCGGCAGAACGTGCGGCGGGTGAGCACGTACCGGGGGGCCGAGAAGGCCTGGCGACGCCGCGACGACGAGTTACGGCGACTACGTGCCCTGGCCGCCGACTTCCACGGCTCCGCCGCGGCCGGTGCGGGCCTGCCCATGGAGTTGACCGCCGACGAGGTGGTGCTCTGGGCGCTGCCCGCCGCGCAGTTGGTCGAGGTACGACACACGGCGGTGCTGCCCGCCCCGGATCTCACGGTCGCCCTGCCGGCCGGGCCGCTACGCCCACGCCGCCCCGACGGCGTGCGCGTCATCGACGCCGGCATGGCCGTGATCACCAGCCGCCGGTTGGTGCTGCTCGGCGGGCGCGGCCGGCGCGACTGGGCGTACGGGCGGATGACCGGCCTGGCCCACGACCCGGCCTCGCCGGTCACCCTGATCCAGGTGCTGGACCGCCGGCGTACCGCCGGGTTGCTGTTGCCCACCGACGCGGCACCGGACTTCCGGTTCAAGCTGACCCTGGCCTTCGCCGACGCGATCGAACAGCGCGCCGCGGTGCTCGCCCAGCTCGACGAGCTGATCGCGGAGCACGCCCAGCTCAAGCCGTTCCGGCCGGCCGTGGCCACCCCCGGGCAGGCCCGGCTCTCGTCGTTCGTTCCCGGTGGTCGCCGGACCATCGCGGTGGCTGCCGCTCTGGCGCTGCTGGTGCCGGCGGCGCTCATCGAGTCGGACCCGTCCGACCCGACCGGCGGCCCGGAGGTCGCCGCCGCCGCCACCCCCAGCGGCGAGCCGGTGCTGATCCGTCCGGCGCCCCCGGCGCTCACCCGCGGCACCCCGGCGCCGAAAACGGCGACGCCGGCGAAGCCGCCCCGCGCGGCACCCAGCACGACCGGTGACCCGCGCTGCGGGGCGCCCCAAAACCCCCTGGGGTACGGCTTCTGCGGCGGCACCCGGATCCGGAAGCCCGCCACCGAGGTGTGCGACTGGTTCGACTGCGTGCCGCAGTTCTGGGCCGGGCGGGGTTACCTCGTGCAGTGCCGGGACGGCTCGGTCAGCCTGGCCGGTGGCCGGTCCGACGCCTGCGCCGAGCACCGGGGCGTGCGGCGAACGATCACGAAGTGACCGGTTTGGCAGTTTAAGCCCGTTTCGGTGGTCACAATGATCGAGTGGAGATCCGGTCTGACGATGGCGCGCGGGTGCGGATACGCCCCGTCGGCTACCAGCCTGGCATCGACCCGCCCGACGACCCCGACCGGGCCGCACCCGGCTGGCACGACTGGCTGCTCATCGAGGTGGACGCCCGCACCGCCGACGGTCAGACCTGGTCGCACCACTACCCGAGCCTGATGGTCGAGGAGGCCCGGGCGTTCGGCGGCTGGCTGCACGGGCAGGCCACCGCGGCCCTCGGATCGAACGCGCCACCGGCGATGGTCCGCTTCACCGAACCCAACCTGGCCCTGCGCAGCCGGGTGGTCCGTCGCCGCCGGCTGGAGCTGATCGTGGAGTTCTCCGCCGAGTCGCTGCCGCCGTGGATGCGCCGCCCGTCCGGGGCGATCTACCCGCTGATCCTCACCGTCTCGGCGGACGCCCTCGCCACCGCCGCCGAGCAGTGGGCCGAGCACTGCGAGGCGTACCCGCCGCGGACCCGGTCGAGGTTTCCCGCCGAGAACCCGCCCGGGTCGGTGCACCACCCACGCCGCGCCGGCTGAACGGGTCACCACGCGCGGTCCTTGTGGAGCCGGTGCCGCCCCTGCTCTGATGTGCGGTCATGGGGGTCGAGCAGGTCCACCGCACGGTGGAGGCGGTCTGGCGGATCGAGTCCGGGAGGGTCGTCGCCGCCCTGGCCGGGCTGGTGCGCGACGTCGGCTGGGCCGAGGAGTTGGCCCAGGACGCCCTGGTCGCCGCGCTGGAGCAGTGGCCGCGAGATGGCGTACCGGCCAACCCGGGCGCGTGGCTGACCACCGTCGGCAAGCGGCGGGCGATCGACGCGCTGCGCCGGCGCAGCCTGCTCGAACGCCGGGTGGCCGACCTCGGCCGCGATCTGGACGACGAGCAGTTCACCCCCGACTTCGACGCCGCCTTCGAGGACCGCATCGACGACGACCTGCTGCGGCTGGTCTTCACCGCCTGCCACCCGCTGCTGGCACCGCAGGCGCGCGCGGCACTGACCCTGCGGGTGCTGGGCGGGCTGAAGACCGAGGAGATCGCCCGCGCGTTCCTGGTCACGGAGAGCACCGTCGCGCAGCGCATCACCCGGGCCAAGAGGACGCTCGCCGAGGCAAAGGTGCCGTTCGAGGTGCCCGGCGTGGCCGAGCGCGGCGAACGGCTCGCCTCCGTGCTGGAGGTCATCTACCTGATCTTCAACGAGGGTTACTCCGCGACGGCCGGCGACGACTGGATGCGCCCGGCGCTCTGCGCGGACGCGCTGCGGCTGGCCCGCCTCGTGCAGGAGTTGATGCCCGAGGAGCCGGAGGTGCACGGCCTGGCCGCGTTGCTGGAAATCCAGGCGTCGCGTACCGCCGCCCGGGTCGACGCCGACGGTGAGCCGATCCTGCTGCTCGACCAGGACCGGGGGCACTGGGACCGACTGCTGATCCGCCGCGGCCTCACCGCGCTGGACCGGGCGAGGGCGGCGAACGGCCCGCCCGGCCCGTACACCCTCCAGGCGGAGATCGCGGCCTGCCACGCGCGGGCGGCCACCCCCCAGGACACCGACTGGGCGCGCATCGCCGCCGGCTACGCGGAGTTGGCCCGGGTCGTACCGTCGCCGGTCGTGGAGCTGAACCGGGCCGTCGCGGTCTCCTTTGCCGACGGCCCGGCCGCCGGTCTGGAGCTGGTCCGGGCGTTGGCCGACGAGCCGACGCTGGCCGGCTACCACCTGCTGCCCAGCGTGCTCGGTGACCTGCTGGCCAAGCTGGGTCGCCACGACGAGGCGCGTGCCGAGTTCGAGCGGGCCGCCGAGCTGACCGGCAACGAACGCGAACGCGCGCTG
Organism: Micromonospora sp. NPDC049101; assembly: GCF_040648675.1. NCBI lineage: Bacteria > Bacillati > Actinomycetota > Actinomycetes > Micromonosporales > Micromonosporaceae > Micromonospora > Micromonospora sp. NPDC049101. Next base: position 117,401 of record NZ_JBEZED010000014.1, read on the forward strand.
CTGCGCGCCCGTGCCGCCGACTGCGCCCGTGGGGTCGCGCCAACCCGCTGAAAAATTCGTTCACCGTTCTGTCGTATCCCGCGCCGGCCGCTCGACGCCTCAGTGAAAGCCGGCTCGCACCGGCACGCGGGACCGGCGACCAGCCGGCACGGACAAGGAGAACGACATGACGACGACGGCGAACGCGACGAGCGCAGGGGCCGCGGTGGCGGGCGTCGACTCCCGGCGTACGACGAGAAGGGCGCTGCTGGTCGGCGGAGCCGCCGCGGGCCCGCTGTTCGGGGTGGTGGCCGCCGCCCAGGTGCTCACCCGCGACGGGTTCGACCTGAGCCGGCAGCCACTCAGCCTGCTGGCCCTGGGCGACCTGGGTTGGATCCAGATCACCAACTTCGTGCTGACCGGGCTGCTCGCCCTGGCCGGCGCGGTCGGGCTGCGCCGGACGCTGCGCGGTGAGCCGGGCGGGACGTGGGGGCCGGCGCTGATCGCCGTGCACGGCCTCGGTCTGATCATCGCGGGGGTGCTGGTCTCCGACCCCAGCATGGGCTGGCCGGCCGGCGCGCCGGAGGGCGCACCCGACACGCTGAGCTGGCACGCCGCCGGTCACGGCGTCGGCGCGGCGCTGGCGTTCGGCTCGCTGCCCGTCGCCTGCCTGGTCTTCGCCCGCACCTGGTGGCGGGCCGGGCAGCGCGGTTGGGCCGCCTACTCGCTGGGCAGCGCCCTGGCCGTCGTCGCGATCCTGGCCTGGCCCGACCAGGGCACCCTGAGCGTCCGGATGGCGCTCGCCTGTGTCGTCACCTTCGGCTGGCTCACCGCGCTCTGCGCTCGCGCGTTCACCCGCTGACCCGCACTCGAACGATCACGAGAGGACCACACCGATGCGTTACATGATGATGCACAAGCTCGACGAGAACCTGCCCGAAGCGTTCAACCCGAGCCCGGAGTTCCTGGCCCGGATGGAAGGTTTCATGAAGGACGTCGCGCAGGCCGGGATCCTGGTCGCCGCCGAGGGGCTCTGCCCGACCGTCACCGACGCCACCCGGATCACCGTGAGCGGCGGCAAGACCACAGTCACCGACGGGCCGTTCACCGAGACCAAGGAACTGATCGCCGGGTTCGCGCTCGTGGACGTGCGCTCCCGCGAGGAGGCCCTGGAATGGGGGCGGCGCTTCGTGGACGTCTTCGCCGAGACGATCGGTGCGGTGGAGGTGGACATCCGCCGGGTCTACGAGGCACCCCACCCAGCCTGACCCCACGCTGCAACCAGAGGCGGAGCCGGTCCGAATCGTGGCCCGGCTCCGCCATTGTCGGAAATTCTCTCCTTTCGGGCGCAACGGGATACATCGATCGTGGTCGCGTTCCCTGTCACGTACACGAGCGGTTGTATCGCGTGTGACCGTGACCTCCGTGGCCTGCGCCCCCTGGCGGATCGCCTGGGCCGAGCGCGAGAACGAGCGCCGGCAGCGCGCGTACCGCGACGCCACCGACGCCTGGCTGCGCCGCGACGACCACCTGGCCCGGCTGCGCATCGAAGCCGCCAGCTTCCTCGGGTGTACGCAGCCCCGCGGTGGCCTGCCAGTGGATCTCGACCACGACGAACTCGTCTTTCGTGTCCTCCCCGTCGCCCAGCTCGTCGAGGCCGAGGCGCGGCACGTCCCCGGCCTGCCCACGCCGGGTCCGTGCGACTTCGCCTCCGCCCCGGCCGAGGCGCTGCCGGCTGGCCTGCGAGCGGTCGACACGGGCCTGGCCGTCGTGACCAGCCACCGGGTCGCCTTCGCCGGTCGTGCGCACCGCCGCGAGTGGCGGTACGCGGACCTGGTCGGCCCCGCCCACCACCCCGATGTCCCGGTCACCCTGCTGCCCGACCACCGGCGACTGTCGGGGTTGCTGGTCCCGGCCAACGCCGTGGTGAACTTCCGCTTCTACCTCACCCTCGCCGTCGCCGTGGCCGCCGGGGAGCGCGCCGCCGTCGCCACGCGGGTCGACGCGTTACGGAACGCCCATCGCGACGCCCGGCCTGTGCCGTTGCCGCTGGTGGGGCCGGAGGAGGCACCACGGACCGCGGTCCGCCCCGACCGCCGGGCACTTGGCGCTGCCGCCGTCGCGGCGATGGTGTTCGCGACGCTGGGTCCCGGAGCGCTGGGTCCCGGCGCGATGGGGTCTGGCGCCAGGGGGCCCGGTGCCATGGGGCCTCGCGCGGCGGAATCGGTGCAGGCCGGGCCGGTGCCGCGGGCGGAGGTCTTCGCCCTGGACGCGGTCCTCATCCCGGTACGTCCGGTCGGACCGCTGGCACCCGAGGCCGGCGTTGCGGTGATCGACCGTGACGTATCGAGCCGGCCGTCCACCGTGTCGGCTGCTCGGCCGGCCGTCTCCGCAGTTGTGGGGCCGTCAATCGTGCTGGCCCTGCCGCCGGTCGCCACGCCGTCTGTCGCTCCGGACTCGTCTGTCGCTCCGGACTCGTCGGCCGGTCCGACGCCCGACCCGGAGACCACGATGGACCCGTCCACCCCGCCGACCCCGCCGGCCGCATCGGTCTCGCCGACCGTGCCCGCGTCGCCCTCGCCCTCGCCCGATCCCGCGCTGGTGCTCGTCTGCCTGGATCCGTTGCAGCCTCTGTTGCTGGACCCGTTGCTCTGTCCGTCACCGGCGCCCTGATCGGCTGTGCTTCCGTCCGGGTGTGTCTCCGTGCTTTCGTGCGGCGTGCTTTCGTGCGGCGTGCTCAGTCCATCGCGCTGAAGTCGGGCACGGTCAGGGTGCCGTCCGCGGCGAGGGTGAAGCCGGGATTCCAGGAGATCTCCCACAGGTGACCGTCCGGGTCGGCGAAGTAGCCGGCGTAGCCGCCGTAGAAGGTCTCCCCGGCCGGCTTGGTCACCGTGGCACCGGCCTCGGTCGCGGTGGCGATCACCTCGTCGACCTCGGCCCGAGAGCGGACGTTCTGGGCCAGGGTCACCCCGCCGAAGCCGTCGGTGCCAGGATCGTCGATGCCGGCGTCGGCGGCGAGTTTGTCGCGACCCCAGAGCACGAGGGCCAGGCCGCCGGCCTGGAGGAAGACCGTCTCCTCGACCTCCTGGCCCTGCCAGCCGAGGTGCTGGTAGAACGCTGTGGCGCGCGCCAGGTCCGAGACGCCGAGGGTGATCAGATTTATCCGCTGCTCCATCCTCGTAACCTAACGCGCGATCAGTCGGAGGGCGCGGCAGACAGTAGACCAGATCAATCCGAGGAATCTACACTCTTCTCTGTTAACGCTCACACTCGTCCCAGTGCTGAGGCAGTAACGCCATGCCGATGTGACGATCGGCGCCCGCCGGGCGAACACCCGGCAGCCGGCGGCTGCTCGGTCCGGCCGGCCCCGCTCCCAGAGGTTGCCGGCTGCCCGTGGCGGCCCTCCCGGTCGGCCCATGCCCTCGGCCAGCTCGACCAATCCAGGGGAGAAAGCTATGCGAACGAGGGCACGATGGCTCGCGACGCTCGCCGCGCTCGGTGTCGTGGTCGCCGGAGTGGTGACACCCACCGGGCCGGCCAACGCGGAATCCAACGGCGGGGTGCGGGTGATGCCGCTCGGCGACTCCATCACCGAGGGCACCCAGGTGCCCGGCGGGTACCGCATCGGGTTGTGGCAGCGCCTCGCCACCAACCGGTACACAGTGGACTTCGTCGGGTCGCAGTTCAACGGGCCGGCCAGCCTCGGTGACCACGACCACCAGGGGCATCCCGGCTGGCGCATCGACCAGATCGACGCGAACATCGTCAACTGGCTGAACACCCAACGACCGCAGACCGTCCTGCTGCACATCGGCACCAACGACATCCTGCAGAACTACAACGTGAGCACCGCCCCGAACCGGCTCTCCACCCTGATCGACAAGATCACCACCACCGTGCCCACCGCTGAGGTGTTCGTGGCGCAGCTCATTCCGCTGTCGAACAGCGGCCAGGAGGCGGCCAACCGCACCTTCAACGCGGCGATCCCCGGCATCGTGCAGAGCAAGGTGAACGCTGGCAAGCGGGTGCACCTGGTCGACATGCACAGCGCTCTCACCACCGCCGACCTGATCGACGGCGTCCACCCCACCGCCGGCGGCTACGACAAGATGGCCGCCCGCTGGTACACCGCGTTGCAGTCGGTGCCCGGAAGCATCGGCAACCCGGGCAGCGGCGGCGGACAGACCACCACGATCGTCGGCACCCGGTCCGGCAGGTGCGTCGACGTCCCCGGCTACTCCACCACCAACAGCACCCAGCTGAACCTGTGGGACTGCCACGGCGGCACGAACCAGCAGTGGACGTACACGTCCAGCAAGGCGCTGACCGTCTACGGCAACAAGTGCCTCGACGCCGCCGGCAACAGCACCGCACCGGGCACCCAGGTCACCATCTACGACTGCCACGGCGGGACGAACCAGCAGTGGAACGTCAACGCGAATGGCACGATCACCGGCGTGCAGTCCGGCCTCTGCCTGGACCCGTACAACCAGGGCACCGCCAACGGCACGAAGCTCGTCCTCTGGACCTGCACCGGCCAGGCCAACCAGCAGTGGATCCGCAGATGAAGCAGCCCACACGATGGCTGACGGCCGCGCTCGCGGTGGTCCTCGGCCTGGCGCTGGCCACAACGACCCGGGACGTGGCCGCCGCCGACAGCCCGTACCAACGGGGTCCGGATCCGACCGCGGCCAGCGTCGCCGCCACCCGCGGCCCGTTCGCCACCACGCAGGCGACAGTGCCCGCGGGCAACGGGTTCAACGGCGGGTACGTCTACTACCCGACCGACACCAGCCAGGGCACCTGGGGTGCGGTCGCGATCGTTCCCGGCTATTCCGCCCTGTTCGCCAACGAGGAAGCCTGGATGGGCCCCTGGCTGGCGTCCTTCGGGTTCGTGGTGATCGGCATCGAGACCAACAGTCGCACCGACGGCGCCGACGCCCGCGCCACCCAGCTGCTCGCCGCACTTGACTACCTCACCCGAACCAGCCCGCTGCGCAACCGGGTCGACGCCAACCGGCTGGGCGTCATGGGCCACTCGGCGGGCGGCGCCGGAACCCTCCTCGCCGCCCTCCGGCGGCCGACCCTGAAGGCGGCGGTCGGCCTCGCACCCGGTACGCCCGGCAACAACCTGAACATGTCCACCACCCAGGTCCCCACCATGCTGCTGTCCGGGCAGAACGACGGCACCGTCACGCCCTCCTACGTGCAGGGCATCTACAACACCCTGCCCGCCGGGGTGGAACATGCCTGGGCGGAACTGGCCGGCAATGACCACCTCTCGTTCACCAGGCCGAACCCCACCGAGATGCGACTCCTGATCCCGTGGCTCAAGACCTTCCTGGACAACGACACCCGCTACACCCAGTTCCTCTGCCCACTGGCGGACAGCACCGGCGTTTCGCGGTACAACGCCACCTGCCCCCTGGTGCCGCCGGACGGCCCGCCGGCACCACCCACGTCCGCCCCACCAACCACGGGTACGCCCACCACGCCACCACCCTCCGGCCCCACCTGCACCGCGACCTACCGCACCGTCAACGCGTGGTCCGGCGGCTTCCAGGGCGAAGTCACCGTGACCGCCGGCACCGCCGCCATCAACGGCTGGACCGTCAGGTGGGAACTGAACAACGGCCAGCGCATCGACCAGGTCTGGAGCGGCACTCTGAGCACCAGCGGGTCAACCGCGACGGTCCGCAACGTCTCCTACAACGGCTCGCTCGCCGCCGGTGCCACGACAAGCTTCGGCTTCCTCGCCTCGGGTACGCCAGCCACCACCTCACCGACCTGCGTCAGCCCCTGACCAGCCATAGGCCGTGAACCTGCGGCCTGGAACGGGAGCCACCAGTTGACCGCCGCGCACCTCGACCCAGCGTCGAGGTGCGCGGCGCGACGACGTATTCCTCCAGGCGCCGTCGCCAAGAGGGGCCCTGGCGTCTCGGCGAGAGGTCGACGCCAAGCCGATTGGCGACACGCGTCCAGAAGAAGCTCTCGGACATACGCGCAACCCATAGCATCGATGCTATGGGTTGGGGTAGCGTGGAGCTGGAACCAGAGGTTCGAGACTGGCTGGAGGAATTGCCAACGGCCGACTTCGCCAGAGCGGCGTTCTACATCGATCTCCTGGCAGGCCGAGGTGTGCAGCTCGGGGAGCCGCACACCAGACAACTCGACGGCAAGCTGCGAGAGCTGCGGTTTTATTTAGAGCGCGATGCCGTGCGCGTGACGTACTGGATAGCCTCCGATCGGAGGATCATCCTGCTCACGGTGTTCCGGAAAACGCGGATGCGGGAGGACCGGGAAGTCGAACGCGCTCGACGCGCGTTCGAGCGGTGCGTGGCAGAGCGGCACATCGTGAACGAGGGGGCAGAGCGATGAATGATCGCCTGGATTGGAATGACCTGCGTGAGCGCCGCATGGCGGAGCCGGGGGCGGCCGAAACCTACGAGGCCACCCGGATCGCCTTCGAGCTTGGTGAAGAGGTGCGCCACCTGCGGGAGGGGCATGGTTGGAGCCAAAGCCAGTTGGCGCGAGCCGCCGGCATGACCCAGTCCGCGGTGGCCCGCTTCGAGGCAGGTGGCACCGTGCCGACTCTGCCGGTCCTGGAACGCCTCGCGCGCGCCCTGGACAGGAGGCTCGACGTCAGGTTCACGCCGAACGCGGACGCCGCCTGACCGGGCAGGGTTAAGCGGCAATCGTCCGCGCGGTGGCGTACACGTCGGCGGGCAGGGCGTGGTCGAGCTGCCAGAGGACGCGCATGGGCCGGTCGCCGGTGTGCGACTCGTACGTCATGGTGCCGGCATAGAGGTAGGGCGGTGCGCCGAGGTCCCGGTCGGCGATGCGGGTCTCCCGGACGAACAGGTGCACTGCCGAACCGCCCGTTCTGTAACGCTGCCCCGTCGCCGACGCCGCCGAGGTGGTGCTCTGCGACTCCCACTGGAACAGCCTGTCGGTGATGGGCCGGTCGGCGTACATCGTGGTGGGGGAGTAGTGCGCCGCCGACTTGACCAGGGTCACGAAGAACAGGTCGGCCTGGGCGTCGGGCAGCCACTTCACCCCCTCGCGCAGCGAGCCCGGGTTGGTCATCCCGTCTGCCCACCGTGGACGGCTGCGGTAGGGCGGGCCGAGCGGTGCGGGACAGTGCCAGCAGGGAGCCCGGTACTAAGATCTCGCCTTGCCGTCAGCATGCGGCTGGCCGACACGGGGAGGTGTCATGCGGCGTCGCCAACTGCTGGCGTCCGGGGTGTTCGCGGCGATCGGGCTCAGCGCTGGGGAGCTGTTGAGAGCTGCCCCGGCCGCCGCCGAGCCGGCCGTGCTGAAGAGCGTCGGCGTCCAGCTGCCGGTGGACGACCTGCGGGCGATCGAGCTCGACGAAGCGCGCGGCCGCCTATACATCGCACAGGGGGTTGGTGGCGCACTGCCGCTGGTGGTGACCGATCTCGACGGCCGCCTGCTGTCCCGGGTCACCGCGGTCGCTGACATTTCCGACCTCGTCCTCAGTGCCGACGGACGCTTCCTGTACGTGGCCCAGGGCTTCAACCGGATCATCGCGTTGGATGCCGCCACGCTCACCATCATCGCCAGCTATCCCGCACCCGTCGGCGCCCACCTGTACACGGTCGAACCGACTGGCGAGAAGGTCGTCGGCGGGTTCATCGACGCCGGTATCGGCTCCGGCGGTCTGCTGGTCTGGTCTGCGCCCGGAACCTCGCCAGTGGTTTACACCGCAGGTCCCAGCTACCATCCGATCATCGACGCCAGCCCCGGCGCGCCCGGTCTCCTCGTCGCCGGTGACACCGGGTACTCGCCCGTCACCACGTATGTCATCGATGTCTCCGGTGACAGCCCGACGATCGTCGCACAGCGGGACTACACCGGCAGCAACCTCATCGACTACGCCGTGAGCCCGGACGGCACCGAAGTGGTGGAGACGGTGGGCAGCCCGTACGAGCACCACTCGTACCGGCTGCCGGATCTCGCCGACGCCAACGTCTATCCGAGCGGCGTCTATCCGCAGGACGCCGCCTGGTCCGGGGACGGCTCGACCGTCGCCATCGGCCGCGCCCTGACCGCCTCCGGTGCCGCCGATGTCTACCTCTACGCCAAGGGCAGCACGGTCCCGACGTACGCCGTCGACTTCCGCAGCGACGACAGCCTCTGGGCGGGCACGCTGCTGGTGAACCGGGACGGCACCCGGGCCTGGGCGGTCACCTCGACCGATCCCTACCAGGAAACTCAGCTGCTGCACTCCTTCGGGCCGGCGCACCCGCCGACGCCGCCGGTCACCGACCTGGCCGTCACCGCCCAGCTCGGGGGCGGCAAGGACAAGCAGACCGCGCAGCTCACCGTGACGTGGAGTTCGCCCATCGGTGACGACAACTACTGGTGGATCACCGCGTCGACCAACGGCGGGGCCGAGCGGGAGTTCTGGCGCGGCAAGCTGGACGCCACCGGCAGATACACCCTCACCTACTCGCTGCCGCGCGGCACCACCATCTTCACGGTCCGGTACCGCGACTACTACCAGTTCTACCCGGACGGCTACGCTACCGCGACGCTGCAACGATGAGCGCGCCGGCGACAGCGCGGGCCAGCTCGGCCGCCGGCCCTGGCCAGTAGGGCAACTCCGGCCCCGGAATTCCCTCGCGGCTACGCCCTGCTGTCGCAGACCGGCACTCTTCAGGCCAGCAAGCCGCACTCGCGGCCCAGACGTAGCTGCCTGGGCTGCCGAACCTCGTGTTGTCCCGACATGTCGCACCCCGACATTTGAAACTCCCGCCACCCTCGACGGCCAAGTATCCGGAAAGGTTTGGCGGCCGACTGTAGTCTGCACAGCGGGTAGCGAAGACCACCCGGAAGAGTGATGGGGCGCGCGCCCTGGGCGCTCCAGGCCAGACGACTGTGGTGTCGAACGCACGGGGGGAACCATGTTCGAGCGGCTGGGCAGATTCGTTGTGGGCAGAGCGTGGTGGGTGATTGCCGGGTGGGTGGTGGTGGCGGCAGCCATCATCCTCACCACACCATCGCTCAGCGACATCACCTCAGCGGATCAGGAAAGCTTCCTGCCCCGCTCGTACGAGTCCGTGCAGGCCACCGAACTCGGGCAGAAGGCGTTTCCACAGCAGGCCACCGCGACCGCGGTCATCGTGGTCAAGCGCGCCGACGGGCAGAAGCTGACGCCGGCGGACGAGTCGACGGTGGGCAAGCTCGCCCAGGCGCTCAAGGCCAAGAACATCCCGCACACGTCCGGCTACCAGACCGGTCCGCCAGCAGTGGCACCGGACAGGTCGGTGCAGATCGTCAACGTCGGGCTCGACGCCCCCACCCCCGACGACCCGACGCTGCTCGACGCCGTCCGCGATCTGCGAGCGGACATCGGCCCGGAGTTGGCGAACAGTGGACTGACCGCGGGCGTGGCCGGCGACGTGGCGAGCTTCGTCGACAACGAGGACACCTTCAACAACGCCTTCGCCGTGGTCGGCATCGCGACGATCATCCTGATCATCGGACTGATCCTGATCATCTTCCGCAGCCCCATCGCCGCGCTGCTGCCCGTGGTGGTCGTCGGCGTCGTCCTGAGCATCACGACGGGTCTCGTCGCCGCCGCCGGCAAGGCATTCGACCTCAGTGTCAGTCAGGACCTCCAGACGATCCTGCTGATCGTGCTGTTCGGCATCGGCACCGACTACATCCTGTTCCTGCTCTTCCGCTACCGGGAACGGCTGCGCGCAGGCGACGACAAGCGCACCGCGATGATCGTCACCGTCCAGCGGGTCGGCGAGGTCATCACCTCGGCCGCCGGAGCGGTAATCGTCGCGTTCCTCGTGCTGCTCCTCGCCTCCCTGGGCTTCTTCGGCTCGCTCGGCCCGGCGCTCGCGATCGCGGTCGGCGTCATGCTCGTCACCTCGCTCACCCTCGTCCCGGCGGTCGTCTCGCTGCTCGGCCGGTACGTCTTCTGGCCGTCGAAGGCCTGGCAGCGTACGCCCAAGGCCACCATCTCGCACCGGCTCGGCAGCACCGTCGGGCGCCGGCCGGCACTCGTCGCGGCGATCTCCGGCATCATCCTGGTCGCGCTCGCCGCAGGCGTGCTGAGCTACAAGGCCGACTACGACTTCAGCGCCGGCTTCCCGCAGGACACCGAGTCGGCGAAGGCCGCGCAGGACCTCCAGCGCGGTTTCGCCGCCGGTGCGCTCGCCCCCACCGAGGTCTACCTGACCACCAGTAACGGGTCACAACTGACCGAGCAGCAGGTCAACGAGTTCGCCGCGGCCATAGCGAAAGCCCCGGGTGTGGGCCAGGCGCAGCCGCCGGAGCGCAGCACCGACCCGAGTGTGGCCCGAGTCAATCTGCTGCTCAACGAGAACCCGGTCGCCAACAAGGCGATCACCCTCGTCCGCGAGGACCTGCGCGATGCCGTGCACGCGTCGGCGCCGCCCGGCACCCGGGCGCTGGTGGGCGGGACCACCGCAATCTTCGCGGACATCAACTCGGCGAACAACCGCGACCTGTCGGTGATCCTGCCGGTCGCAGCCGGTCTGATCGCGCTCATCCTCGCGCTGCTGCTGCGCAGCCTGGTCGCGCCGATCTATCTGGTGATCGCGGTGCTGCTCAACTTCGCCGCCACACTGGGCGCGACCGTCTACCTCTTCCAAGGGCTTCAGGGCGAGCCCGGTGTCACCTTCCAGTTGCCGATCATCCTCTACCTCTTCGTGGTGGCGATCGGGACCGACTACAACATCCTGATGATCGCCCGACTACGCGAGGAAGCGCGGGAGGGCAACGCACCACACGAGGCCGCCGCCATCGGTGTGCAACACGCCGGCCCGACCGTCGCGGCAGCCGGACTGATCCTGGCCGGCACGTTCGCGGTGCTGCTGCTCGCGCCGATCTCCTTCCTTCAGCAGATGGGCTTCGCGGTGGCGATCGGCATCGTGCTGTCGGCGTTCGTCATGTCGATGTTCTTCGTCCCGGCGCTGACCGCGCTGATCGGGCACAAGGCGTGGTGGCCGGGCCACGGGGACGAGCGGCCGGCCGGCGGGCGACACGCCCCCGCCGTCGACCAACCGAGCTAGTCGCGCACCCGCAGCTTGCCGGCCCTGAAGTCCCGCAGCATCCCCTGCTGCGTCGCGCGGTCGACACCTGACGTCACCGCCGCCGCCGCGACGCCATGCTGCCGGAACCAGCCGGCCATGAACTCCGCGTGCCCGATGCTCACGCAGAACCCGAGCGCCCGCATCCGCCCGACGTCCACCTTGCCGTCGACCGCACGCAGCACCGACCGCGCCCGAGCGTGGTTGCCGGTGTAGAGGACGTTGAGTTCGGACAGGTCGTAGCCCTGCCCGCGCTTCCAGGTGACCTGCGACAGGTCCACCTGGGTTCGCTGCCTCCATTGATGAGACGGTGGCGTTCAACGGCGACTGCTGGACGGGCGGGGTGCCGGTGACCTACCCGACTCCGCTGATCCGTGGGGCATCCCTCTCCGCCGGCTGACTGTAATATCGCCATGCTTTGATCAACACGGGGAGGAAGATCCACATGCGACGGAAGTTCACGGCCGGTGCCCTCATAGCGCTGGCTTTTCTGGTTCCGGCGGCACCGGCGATGGCGCAAACCAAGGCGCCCGGCCTGAACGCGGCCTGCCAAACGGTCGAGCGCAAGGTGTACAAGGATATTCGCGAGCTTGTCACCATCGACCTGGACACCGCCACGAATCAGCAGCTGCGGATATTGACCGCCCAGATCCTGGCCGCGACCGACTCGTTGCCCGTCCTGCCGGACAGGATCCAGGAGCGGCTGAGGGGCACGCCGGACGAGCTCCGCGCGTACCTCAAGACGGGTTTGCAGACAGACTGGCTGATTGCTCTGCGGATCTCGGTGGGCCAGACGATGACGGGCGCTGGTCCCAACGTGAAGAAGGCCGCACAGGACGTGCTCGACGAGGAAGCCGTCGATGCCTACCTGGCTTACCTGAACGACGGCCTGTACGCCGCGCGTGTGGAGGACTGCAAGTCTCAGCCGACGGCGACCCCGACGTCTCGACCCACCGCGACGCCGACTGCCACGCCGACTGCCACGCCGAGCGCCTCACCGAGCGTCTCGCCCAGCGCCACGACGACAGTCGTGCCGACCCCTGCCTCTTCCACCACCCCCGCGGGCGCGGGCGGCGGCGACGGCGGGCTGCCGGTGACCGGTGCCCAAACCGCGACCATGGCCGGCATCGGCGCTGCGCTTCTGCTCATCGGCGGCGCGGTCTTCGTGATCGGACGCCGACGCCGGGCCCGCTTCGTCGCATAGCTCGTTCAACGCGCCCGGCCCGATGCTTCGTCGGGCCGGGCGCGTTCAGCGTGGCGCGGAAGGCTCAGGCGGCGATCGTCCGCGCGGTGGCGTACACGTCGGCAGGTAGGGCGTGGTGGAGCTGCCACAGGATGCGCATGGGACGGTCGCCGGTGTGCGACTCGTACGTCATGGTGCCGGCGTAGAGATACGGCGGCGCCCCCAAATCGCGGTCGGCGATCCGGGTCTCCCGGACGAACAGGTGCACCGACGAGCCGCCCGAGGTGTAGCGCTGCCCGGTCGCCGACGACGCCGAGGTGGTGCTCTGCGACTCCCACTGGAACAGGGTGTCGGTGATGGCCCGGTCGGCGTACATGGTGGTGGGGGAGTAGTGCGTCTCCGACTTGACCAGGGTGACGAAGAACAGGTCAGCACCCGCGTCGGGTAGCCACTTCACCCCTTCGCGCAGCGAGCCCGGGTTGGTCATCCCGAAGGCGGCGCACGCCTCGTTGCGGCTGTATCGGGCGTGCACCCGCAATGGCACCGCACCCGGGGCGGTGATCGGCGTGACCCGGTGGATGCGGTCCCGCAGCACCTCGGCGACCTGCCGCAGCTCGGTGCAGCGCGCCGGGTCCTTCCACAGTCGGGTGAGCCGTTCGTCGCGGGTGGCCAGGGGTGCGTTCGGCCCCCAGAGGCTGAAGTGCAGCATGTCCAGCAGGCGGCCGTTGCCCGCGTACACCTGCTGACCTGGCGCAGGCGGTCCGGCCGCGACCTGGGTCAGTAGCTCCAGCCGGTCGGTGTCGTCGGTGTGCAGCATGCGACCGATGGCCCGGCCCAGCTCCCGGTCATCCTGGCCGGGTGTGGAAGTTTCGATGCCGGCGAGTCGCCGCAGCCCGGTCCAGCCACCGATGCTTGCCGACCGGTAGACGTCCTCGATCTCCAGGCCGGTCTCGTGCAGGAACGTCGCCAGGCTGACGTCACCGAGGTGCCGCAGCTCAGACAGCAGGCCGGCCTTCGAGGTGGGCAGCGCGCTCTTCAGGTTGTCGAGCACCACCTCCTTCGCCACCCGGTCCAACTCGACGTGGCAACCGCTCGGCAGGCTCGGGAAGTCGTCGCGAACCGCCTCGATGATCGCCCGCCGACTCACCCCGGTCAGGGCACGCCACCGCCTGTCGAACCTGAAGTTGGCGTGCTGCCCGCCGATGAAGTCGAGCACCGTCAGGCAGGGCTTGTCGTCGTCCAGGCGCAGGCCACGGCCGAGCTGTTGCAGGAAGACCGTGGCGCTCTCGGTGGGCCGCAGCAGCAGGATCGTGTCGACCATCGGCAGGTCGACGCCCTCGTTGAACAGGTCCACCGTGAAGAGCACCCGCAGCTTGCCGGCCCTGAAGTCCCGCAGCATGCCTTGCTGCGTCGCGCGGTCGACACCTGACGTCACCGCCGCCGCCGCGACGCCATGCTGCCGGAACCAGCCGGCCATGAACTCCGCGTGCCCGATGCTCACGCAGAACCCGAGCGCCCGCATCCGCCCGACGTCCACCTTGTCGCCGACCGCACGCAGCACCGACCGCGCCCGAGCGTGGTTGCCGGTGTAGAGAACGTTGAGTTCCGCCAGGTCGTAGCCCTGCCTGCGCTTCCAGGTGACCTGCGACAGGTCCACGTCGTCGTGCAGCCCGAAATACTGGAACGGCGCCAGCAACTGCCGCTCCAACGCCTCCCACAGGTGCAGCTCAACGGCCGCGCGGCCGTCGAACCACCGGCGCACGTCGCCGCCGTCGGCCCGGTCGGGGGTCGCCGTCAACCCCAGGAGTACGCGGGGACGCAGCCGCTCCAACAGCCGCGCGTACGTCGGCGCCTCCGCGTGGTGGAACTCGTCGACGATCACCATGTCGTACGCCTCGGGGTCCACCTCCCGGCGGTGCAGCGACTGGATGGAGGCGAAGACGTGCTTCCAGCCGTTCGGCTTCTCACCCGCGACAAGCGTCTCGCCGAAGCTGCCGTCCCCCATCACCTGCCGGAACGTCGACAGGCTCTGCCGCAGGATCTGCTCCTGATGAGCGACGAAGAGCAGCGAATCCACCCTGTTGTTGCGATGCAGCCGGCGGTAGTCGAGGGCGGCGACCACCGTCTTGCCGGTGCCGGTCGCCATCACCACGAGGTTGCGCCACCGGCCGTGGACCAGCCGCTCCGCGTCCAGGTCGGCAAGGATCTCGGCCTGATAGGGGTACGGGCGCACGTCCAGGTTCGAGATCTCGGTGGGCGCCTGGTCGCGGCGCTCCCCGCTCAACGCGTGCCGTAGCCGCTCGGCGTCCCGGGTCACGTCGTACGCCTCGAACGCCGGGTCGTTCCAGTAGTCCTCGAACGTCGCCGTGAACGTGTCGATGACGTGCGGCTGCTCCATGTTCGAGATGCGGACGTTCCACTCCACGCCGTCGACAAGCGCGGTCTTCGACAGGTTCGACGAGCCGACGTACGCGGTGGTCGTGCCGTTGTGGCGGCGGAACAGCCACGCCTTGGCGTGCAGCCTTGTCGTCCTCGTTTCGTAGGACACCTTGACCTCGGCGCCGAGTTCTGTGAGCCGGTCCAGCGCTCGCTGATCGGTGGCACCGAGGTAGGTGGTGGTGATGACGCGGACCTTGCCACCACGGGCGATCAACTCACGGATGGCCGGCTCGACGATGCGCAGGCCGTACCACTTGATGAACGCGCACAGCAGATCCACGCTCTCGGCGGAGGCCATCTCATGGTTGACCTCGTGGCCGATCCGGGGCTGGTGACGGCCGTTAACCAGCAACGCGCCGGTGGAGAGGGGAGTGGTGGGGCGCTGCGGGAAGGTGGACTGCGCGGGCGGGGTCGGCGGGGCGGCGATGGCGTGGAGCAGGTGTCGGGTGTCGGTGACCTGGTCCTGTGCTGTTGCTGCCTTCGGGCTGAGGGTAGCGATGGCTTCGGCGATCTGGTTGGCCAGGTCGATCTGGTGGTGGAGCTTGTCGTCGCCGCTGGGGACGGCTTGCAGGGCGCGGGAGGCCAGGGTCGCTATGTGGCGGGCGAGGGTGTGGTGGGCGTCGGCGGCGTCGAGCCTGTGGCGTTGGACCAGGGCGGGATCGACGTGCTGGAGGCGGTCGGCCAGCTCACGGGTGATCAGGTGCTCGTAGACGCCCCGCTCAAGATCCGTCATCACGGCACGGTAACTCTCTCTGTGGCGGCACTGCCCTCCGCCGCGCTGTGGAAGGTGAGTTCGAGCCGTCGGTGGCACCACCCGGCGGAAACAACAGCACCCGTACGTCCGCGAGGGCAGCGAAGGTCCGCTCCAGCAACGGTCGGACTTCACCCCAGTCGAGACCGCCGTTACCGCAGCCCAGCGCTGGCACCGCGATCGAGGAGATGCCGTGCGCGCGAACAACGCGGACGAGGTCGCCGAGCCCGGCCTGGACGTCTGTCACCTTCGAGCTGGTACGCCAGTGGCCCTTCGTCGGGAAGTTGATCACGTAGCGGCCTGGTCCTGGACGAGCCGAATCGAAGAGGAACATGTGGCCAAGCTTTATCTCTTTGGCGGCGCATGCTGCCCGGTAGGCGGCGTAGTTGGCCGGGTAGGCGCTTTTGAACTGGAGGGCGATCCCCTTGCCCATCACACCCACGGTGTTGACCGCGTTGACCAAAGCCTCGGCGTCAGCGGTCAGCAGGTTGCCTTGCGCGATGATGATCAAATCCGTGTCTTTCCCATGGTGATCCTTGGTACCAGTTGGGCCTGACATCGACGGACACGGCAGTGAGGCTGGCGGCAGCCATTTCTCAGCAGGTGCTGGAAGGGTTTGCGCCCTCAGGTGGTGATTTCGGAGATTTCCGCTCGGGCCCAGGCGTGACGAGATCGGCGAATGGCCGCCAGGGCTGGACGTGGCTGTCCTTCTGCACCGAGTGGAGGCGGTTGACAAATTCCGCAGTCAAGGCCGCCGAGGTCGTCAGGAGCGGCACGGCGGCTGCGATCATCTTCAACTCGCGTGCTTGCCGGAGAAGCGGCCATGACGGGTCCGAGGTGACGTCGAAGCCGTAGGCGGTGGCCAACGCGCGGTGTCTCCCTGTTCCTCCGAACCGTGCCTCGCCGACCGCAACCGCCGCGAGATCAACCTGCCAGGGGCCGATGCAGGTCGCGTCGAAGTCACACAGGACCGTCCGCCCCAACGTCTCTCTGAGCAGGTTGCCTACGTGGGCGTCCCCGTGAATAAGCGTCTGCGTCCCGCGCTCGATGAGGGCCGTGATTTGCGGCTCCAGGCGTTCACACCAGTCGGCCAGGAAGTCCCGGTCGGGCTCGCTGAGCCCGTCGGCGTCGGCCAGCCTTCGCCGTGCGTCGCCGACCGGGTCCCAGACGGGCAGCGGGAAGGGTGGCACGCCGAGGGCGTGAAATTCACGCAGCACCGTGCCAAGGTCCTCCGCCGTGAGGGTAGGTGATTGCGGCGGGACGTATCGCCACACCGAAGCGACGAGATCCCCGACCTCGATTGGTTGCTCGACGTCTCGCGCGAGACGGATCGTTGGCGCGTCGATCTCGGGGAACCAGCGCGCAAGTCGGACCACCTTCCGCACTCTGTCCTGAAGTTGATGGGTCCGCGCGATCCGGATGACGATTCCGGCCGGGGGCAGCGCGAAGACGGCGTTGTTGGTCAGTCGCAGCAACTGGGCGTCGTCGGCTGAGACGCCCAAGACGCTGGCAATGTCCCGCATGGCCGCCGTCATCGCCGCCTCGGAGAACCGTCCACTCATGCTGGACGAAGTAACCGCAGAGCCTCGATGACCACGCCCCAACGGCCAGAGGCGTGGGCCGCATTCAGCGGCATCCCCTCGGCCACGACAATGCCGGCGCCGCGCAACACCGCCACGTGCCCCGCATACGCCGGATGCGCGGCCAGCTCGGCCTTGACGTGCGGAAAGGCAAGGATCGGCAGGCCCGCGCCCGTTGACTCATTGAGGACGCCGAGCGCCAACGTGTCGTTGATGCCCAACGCCCACTTCGTCACCGTGTTGAACGTGACCGGCGCGGCCACCACCACGTCGGCCGGCGGGTGCGGCTCGGGATCGCCGGGCATCCGCCACTCGACGCGTACGAGATAGCCGGTCTTTTCTTGCAACGCCTCTCGGTCGAGCCATACGCCAGCGGTGGGACTGACGATCATGCACACCCGCCATCCGTCAGCGATCAGCAGGTCGACCAGCTCGTCGATGTGTTCCGCCGGACCCGCGGCGCACACGACCAGATACATCACCGGGCGTTCCGTCATGCCAGCAGTCTGCCCGAGTCGGACCACATGCAGCCGAGCGCATCGGCGCTGCACCTGTCAGAGCTTGACGCGGACGTCGTCGACTTTGATGAGCTGCCCGGCACCGATGAACCGACGCGCCACCAGCAGGCCGGCCTCGTGTGCGGGTTGTCCGCCATGGCTGGCGGACGCATCGGTCACAAGCCATGGCGTGAGATCACGCTCGAAGGCGTCAACCACCGACTTCAGCACACAACTCTCCGTCGCAACGCCGCAGAAAACCAGGTCGGTCCACCCCTCCTGTTTCGCCAACGCAGCACCCTCAGTGGAGAAGTACGAGTAGATCTTCTTGTCGATGACCGCTTGGGCACGGCTCGCGTGGTGCGCCAGCTCGGGCACGATGTCCGTCTCGGGTGGGTGCTGCACCGAGGACCAGTGGATCAACCGTTCGAACGGGCTGCCGGGGTAGTTGTGATAGCGGGTGAACACCACCGGCCGCCCGGTCGCCTCCCAGTGCTCGACCAATTCGACGACCTTCGGGATGACGCCTCGGCTGCGGTCGTTGATGAAGCCGTTCTGCATGTCGATGACGATCAGGGCGGCACGCGTCACGGTCATATGTCGACTCTGCCACTCAGGGTCGCGGTCTCGCGAAGGGCAGCTTGGGCCTGTGTCAGCCGCTCCGGGAGGCCGCTTGTTGAGAGAGCCGCCTCGCGCATCATGCAGTGCTGCGCAGTCTCACGTGCCCTTGCCGTCGTCAACCGCGAGTGGGCAGCACGGAGGAAGCGCCAGCCGAAATCGGGCGGCATGGCCGGATCCCGTCCGTCCTCGATCTGACGCTGAATATGGCGGCAGTAGGCCCAGAGCATCTGTACGTCAACCTCACAGGACACCAGGTCATCGACCAGGAGAGCCCGCTCGGGGCAGACCGCGTGGTAGGCCACCCCCGCCCAACTGGCATAGCCCAGCGAGACCCCGTCAACGCCGAAGGGCTGAATTGACGGTTGGTCGAAGCCTTGGGTTAGCAAACGGCGTTCCACGAGGTCGTCGACCGGTTCAGGGCGCGGCTGCGCGCGACGGTTGACCAGCACAGACGGCAGGCTCATGAGGCGTAGGGCGTTTTCCAACTCGTCAGCGGTCCACGCGGGCTCTTGCAGGACGTACATCGAGAGCACGTACTCAGGTGCGACGTCAACGGTGGGCGGGGCAGACGACAGGAGCTTTAGAACCTGATCGGCCGCCCAGGGGACATCGCCTTCATAGCTGGCGTACCGCCAGGCTGCGAGCGAGGCCAACGTACGGAAGTGCAGCTCCTGCGTGATGTGCAGCACCATGACACCGCAGGCGAAGAGATGAGCGGTGCACGTCCCCTCCGGGTGAGGCAGCGCGGCGACCGATACCTTTAGCCACTCATGCGGTCGCGGGCGAAAGGCGTCCTGCGCTGCGAGGTCCGCGGCCACCGACGCGCTTGTGTAGACCGGCATGAACTTGTGCGACTGGACCCGAAAGCCAGCCACGACAGGTTTGTTCTGGAGGACAGACCTGCTGGTGGCAGAGGCGAAGCGATCTGCTGCCTGACCCCCGGCTCTGCTCAAGGCGGTGTCGAGTGCGGCCTGCATCTCCGGCCGAGGCCGAACTGCCTCTCGACCGGCCTCCCATTTGGAGACGGTCCGCTCGCTCACCCCGAGGTTCTGAGCGAAATCGCGGATGCTCATCCGCAGGGCCTGTCGTAGCGCGCGGGTCT
Source organism: Micromonospora sp. NPDC049101 (assembly GCF_040648675.1). NCBI lineage: Bacteria > Bacillati > Actinomycetota > Actinomycetes > Micromonosporales > Micromonosporaceae > Micromonospora > Micromonospora sp. NPDC049101. The sequence goes on from NZ_JBEZED010000014.1 coordinate 136,643, forward strand.
CTCGACCTGTCCACGCTTGGACAGTAGGCAAGGTCTCGCCCCCAATCGCGTCGTAGCCGCTTCGGGCAGCTTAACGACTTCGTTGCGGCGTAGGTACAGCGCAAGTACAGCGAGTAGTCATATCGCGGCATCAGAAGCTTGACCAGGATGGACGCATGGCCCGGGGCGGGTGCCTTGTCCCGGAGTTGTGCCGGCCCTCAACGGCGCACCTCCACCCCCGCCCGCCCCGGTGCCCCTCGATCCGTCAACGTCTCGGAGCCGGCATGCCCACCTCGATCGACGACGACCACCCGACTCACCGGAGCCTGGCCGCCGCCTGGGCGTCGGTCGACGTGCGGGCCGCCGGCGACTTCTGGTGCAGCCTCGAAGACCGCCGCGCCGGCCTGCTCCGGCACCGCGACGCGCCGCTGTTCTTCACCGCGTTGGGCCAGCTCACGGTCGGCGTCGACGACCCGGCGCACCGGGCGGCGCTACTCCTGGTGCTCGGCCGCGCGTACCGTCATCTTGACCTGCTCCCGCACACCACCACCATCGGTGACGCCCTGCTCGCCACCGTCGCCCGGCACGGCCCGCCCGCACCGTGGAGGGCCGCCCTGGGCCGCGCCACGCAGGCCATCCGCGAGGCCGCCGCGCAGGCCGGCGACGGCCCGGCCTGGTGGCACGTCCAGGTGATCGGCCACGAGCGGCCGTCGCCCGACATCGCCATCCTGACGGTACGTCCCTGGCGGCGACTGCCCTTCCAGCCAGGTCAGGCGGTCCCGGTGTGCACGCCGCGCCGGCCGGGGCAGTGGCGCTGGCTCTCACCGGCCAACGCCCCACGCGCGGACGGCACCGTCGCGCTGCACGTCCGCGCCGTCCCCGCCGGCACCGTCTCCCACGACCTGGTCCACGAGGTACGCCCCGGCGAACTGCTCTGGGTCGGCCCACCCAGCGACGTTGGGCTGAGCCTCGACCCGTCGCGCACGAACGATCTGCTGCTCGTCGCCGGTGGCACCGGGCTGGCGCCGCTGCGCGCCCTGGTCGAGCAGATTGCCGCCGCACCGGATGGTCGGCGGGTGACGCTTGTCGTCGGCGCCCGCGCCTTCCTCGACCTGTACGACGCGATAACCCTGGACAAGTTGCAGTGCGCCCACGACTGGCTCACCGTCGTGCCGGCGTTATCGGCCGACCCCTGCGCCGAGCCGGCCGAGCAGGGCGACGCCCTGACCCTGGCCCTCGATCACCACCAGCCGGGCCAGGACATCTACCTGTGCGGCCCACCCGCGATGCTGGCGGGTGCGCGGGCCCGGCTGCTCGCCCGGGGCGTCCCCGCCGCGCGCATCCACCTGCCGGCGAGCGTCAGCCGCTGACAGTTGCCTACGCGTCGGCGAGCATGCACTCACGCGGCCTTCTCACCCATCGATCAACATGAGACGCTTCATGTCTGAGCGTGTTCGTCCCAGTGCGGGGGGTGAGCGGTGTGCGGGATGTTGATGGTCCGTCCCAGTGGTCCGTCGAGAAGTTCGGGCTGCCTCTCGCAGAGTCTCTGCGCACCGCGGTCCCGGCGGCGCTGCGCCGCGCGGTCGAGCTCGCCCAGGGTGCCCGCGAAGCATCAGAGCTGGATACCGACCACGCGTTCGGCCCTGTGCGGTGGAAGCAGCAGTACGAGGTGTTGCACGAGTATCTGCAGGACCTTCCCGATGTGGTCGGCGTGCACCCACCGGGCGCCCAGGTGCGGGTCACCATCTGCCGGGGCCATCTTCTGCTGCCCTGGCGGTACGCGACGCGCAGCGACGTGGACATGCGAGATGCCCGTCCCGGCCGGGATCTCAACCGGTTGATCCGGGATCTGTTGATTCTTTTTGGCCCCGAGCCCAGTCATGAGGAGGTCACGCTGCCGCTGATGCCGCTCACGGCGGAGGAGGCCCGCGACCGATCGGCTCTTCGTGAGGCGGTGGAGCAGTTGACCGACGAACCGAAGGTGCTGCTCGTCGGGTTCGCGTGCAACTCCGACGAGGGTCTGCTCCGGGTCTCCTGGGGCGAGGCAGCTCTGCTCGGCGGCACCGAACTCACGTGGGGCCATGTCGAAGACCTGCCGGTCAACGGCGTACGACACGCATAGTCCCGTCAGGATGGCTGATGCCGGTGAGTCATTTTGATGACTCACCGGCATCACGGTCGTCGGGACAGGGCCGCCGGACTCGGCACCGCGGTCAGGCGGCGGGGTCGCCGAACTCGCGTACGCCGTCGACGTCGACCGTGATCCGTTCGTTGTCAGTCCACTGGCCGGTGGCGGCGAGCCAACTCGGGTCGTCGCGCTCGTCGATGTCGCTCCAACTGTGCCGGTGGTGCCGTAGCTGGATCGGGCCGGTCGACTCGCCCGGCGCCAGCGTGCCGTCGGTGAGGGTCAGCTCGACCCAGCCGTAGATCGGCGTACCCGGGATCGGGTAGCCCGGTGGCGTGGGTGTGGTCGACGCGGGCGGCCCGGCTGGCGGGATGAAGAACAGCACGGTCTGCCGGATCCGGTCGCAGCCCAGGGCGGCCCAGTCGCAGTTGGCCACCAGTGAGGTGTTGGCGCCCTCGAAGCGCAGGTGGTAGCGCACCCGCACGGTGCTCAGGTCGAGTGGCCCGGTGCCGGTGTTGGTGACGTTCACGGCGTGCTGGATCTGGTTGTTGGTGGGGGACCAGTCGAGGTTGAGGTAGCTAACCGTCGCGCGGCCGTTGGCCGTGCGCACGGTCGTGACGGCCGAGGTGTCGGAGTAGCCGCCGAGCGCGCGGGCGGCAACCGCGATCCGGTACGTCGTGGCGGGTGCCAGGTCGGTCAGCGTGATCGTGGTGTCGGTGGACGTGCCGAGCCAGCGGTACGTGTGCGGGCCCAGCGGAACCTGCACCTCGTAGTTGATCGGCTGCTCGGCGGACGGATCGCCGACCCAGGTGGAGGGCGCCCAGCTGAGGGTGAGCTGGTGTGGATGGTTGGCCACCACCGTGGGGGCGCCGGGGGTGCTGATCGCCGGGCCGTCGGCGCGGGCGGCGTCGACGGCGAGCAGGCTCGCCAGCGCGGCGAGGACGACGGCGGCGGTGAAGTGGCGAGCGGGCATACCCGAATGCTAGCGGCAATGCATCGAAGCCAATGCGATGTCTCACGTGTTGGCAGTGGCCGCTCGATGGTGCCCCAAAAGACCATTGTCAGGATTCTGCACAGATCAGAACTGGCGATCAATCAAGGATGCTCAATACGCTGAGCAGGCGGTCCATCCATCGCGAGGTGTCGAATGGTCATTCCACGTCCCATTGTCGCAGTTCTCACGGCCGTACTCTGCTGGCTTTTGATCCTTTTTCCGGCACCCGGCCCGGCCGGGGCCGCTCCGGCCGGAAGTCAGGAAATAGCCGATTATCTGGCTACCCACCCGGGCGGTAAGGCGATCAACGACAACGAGATCAGCTACGACGGTGGTGCCTTCGTCGTGACCCTGCGGCGGCCGATCGGGACGCTCGCCGCCGCCGACTGCCCCTCGGGTTGGTACTGCTTCTACGAGTGGCCCAACTACGGATACCCCCGGGGCCGGCTCTCCGACTGCGGCCGGCAGAGCCTCGCCACCTGGTACTGGCAGTTCCGGGTCGAGTCGGCGCACTACAACCTCACGAGCGGTTCGGTCTCGTTCTACTACTACGACACCCGGCTCTTCGACGTCGGTGCGGGCAACCGGGTCCGCAGCGACGCGTCGCCCTACCGCAACTGGCCGAACTACGTGCAGCGTCGTTGCGGTTGACGGTCAGGCGCAGCCGGGGCCGGTGGTCCGGCTGGTCCGTTCCTTGTGCAGGAACAGCACGTAGTCGAGGGTCCGGTTGTCGGTCACCGTGGTCGTCTCGTGACTGAGCAGCTCACCGGTGTGCCCGTCGAACTGCACAGTCTCCCGGCGGTCCTGACTGTCGTCGGCACTGAACGCCAGCCCAGGTCGGTCGCTCCAGTCCGGGTACGCGCCCCGGTCCTGGATGCCCGGCGTCGCCGCCAACTCGAACAACAGCGCCGAGATCTGACGCGGGCTGAGCAGGTGGTAACGGAAGATCCGCACGACCACGTTGAGCATGCCGGCCGCGTTGCGCAGCTCCGGTGGCAACTCGCCCAGCTGCGCGGCGAGCTGCCGGCGCAACTCCACCGGGTCCACCGAGGGCACCGGCGGAATCTCGGACAGCTCGCCCAGGCCGTAGCGGAACGACGTGGGCTGGCCGGAGCGGCGACCGCTGGTGACCAAGTTGACGATCCGGTGCCCGGACAGCGCCGCGGTCCACCAGAGCTGCTCGTCGCGGTAGCTGCGGCGATCGAGGCCCGGCGCGAGGTCCTCCGGCGCCCAGACCCGAAGACAGGACACGGTGTACGCCCCGTCGGCGGCCGTGGGGGTGATCCCCGCGACCGTCAGCGCGAGATCCGCGAGACGCCGGGTGCTGCCGGCGTACGTGGGGGTGCTGCCGACCGACGGCACGGCCCCGGGTGCCGCCTCACTCGTCGGGGCGACCGGCGTTTCGTCGCGCCCCCGGATCCCGGAGCCGTAGACCGCCACCAGCGGTGTCAGCGACACCCCACCGAGCAGGATCGCCAGGACGGCCCGCAGCTTGGGCGGCAGCCGGCTGATCCGGCCAGGGCCCGTCGGCACCCCGGTGGAGCCTTCGCCGGCGGGGCGGCGGGGCCGGGGAATCGCGTTCGTGCGGGCCGAGACGACGTAGCGCGGGGCCGGTCGGTTGACGCGCCGTTCGCCGTCGCGGACCGGCGGCCAGCCGGACGCGCCGGCGCGGGTGGCACCTGCCGCGTTCCCCGTCGCCGCGCCTGGCCGGCTGCTGATGGGGGCGTTGCCACTCGTCGACAGAGCGCCGGACGCGAGGCGCGGCGCACCGTGCCAGCCGTCGAGGCTCGGCCGTTGCTGAATCGGGATCGACCCCCAGGGCCACGCCGGTGCCTCCGGGGCGGGTGGAGGCCGCGTCTGGTCCGGCGGCGTCCGGTCCAGTGGTGCGGCGCGGTTCTGCTGGCTTGGCTGTGGTCCCGCCGCGTCGAAGCGGGCCGACCTGTCGTTGGCCGGGGACGCCGGGTGCGGTGTCGCGCCCGGCAGGGTGGGCAGGCCGGCTGCCGGCGGCGGCACCACCCCCGGCCGGAACTCCTGTCGGTAGGCGTGCGCCGCGTGGGCGGCCAGTCGGAAGTACCAGGCCCGTCCGGTGGGGCCGGCATCCTCGTAGGTGCAGCAGATCAGCGCGTGGCTCAGCAGGGAGAGCAGGTACTGCGCGCGCCAGATCGTCCCCCAACTGCCCTTCCTGGCGACCGTCAACCCCACCGTGTGGCTGGCCTTGATCACCTTCGCCGCCAGTGCGGGCAGCCGGTCCGAGGCGCGACCGCTCGGGTCGACGAGCAGGGCGAGGAGCGCGTTGGCCTCGGCGGTGCGGGGCGCACCGGCCACCTCGGGGAGGACGAAATCAAGGAGCAGGGTGACCAGGTCGCGGGTGAGTGGTGCGTCGACGGCGAACCGGTCCGTGTCGACCAGGCAGAACTTCCGGACCTGCACCTGGTCGGCCGAGGAACACGGGAAGAGCACGTTGCGCCCGTGCAGGTCGCCGTGCGACGCCCCACCGAGCCTGTCGATCTTGTGGTCGTCAAAGAGCGCTCCGGCCTCGGCGAACCGGAGCGGGTTCGGCAGCACCAGGCCGAGCGCGGGGTCGTACAGCCAGTCGGCGGCGAGGTCGCCGAGGCCCAGCGCCGAGACGGCCCCGGACACCTCCGCCTCGGCACCGGCGTCGGCCAACTCCTGTCGCACGAACTGGCCGACACTGGTCTGGCTGATCCGACGCCCGGCGCGGTGCCACCCCCACACCCCGTCGAGCAGTGTGCGGTAGGCGTCCCTGAGTTGGTCGTCGCCCACCTCGGCGAGCGGGACGACCCGTTCCGCCCCGCGCGCGACGTCCTGGAACATCAGGTGCCGGCCGTCGCCGACCGGGTATCGCGGGTACGGCTGGCGGACCAGGTGGCGCTCCGCGAAGCCCGCGTCGACGCCGACCGCCCTGCGGTGCCGGGCGGCCTCCTCACTCGCCTGCCCGGCCGACAACACCTTCACGTACAGCTGCTCGGGATCGCGGCCGTCGCTCTGCTCCACGACCACCGGAATCAACCGCCCGCCGCCGCGCCCCCGCAGCGGGGTGCCATGGCTCGGGGGGCGGATGGTGGCATCACGCCCGGCCGCCCAGTCCCGCAGCGCGGTCGAAACCGTCGCATCCTGTATGTAGCGTTCGAACTCGTCAATGAGGCCGTCGCCCATGTCCGCCGTTGGACCTTCCACGAAGGGGTGAAAGTGGACGCGGACGGGCGGGGGTGGCACGTCCGAGTGAGGGATGCGCGGGTGGGCGCGAGGCTCAAGCTACCGCAACTTTCGGGCGAACGCGGTATTTATTCGCAGCATCCCCCGCACCTACCCAAAAGTAATAGATGACTACTTTCCGCTTATGGGGCAACGCAATCCGTTACGTCCAGAGTGGAGACTGGTCGTCAGGAGCCGTCGTCATCAGAGGATGCCTCCGGCAGGTGGAGGGCCCCGACGAGGGCGTCGGCGAGGAGGGCGGCAGCGTCATCGTCGAGCCCGAGGGTCGCGGCGTGCCGCCGCGACACGTCCCGCAGTCGGGCCACCTGGGCCGCCGGCACCACGATCCGGCCCGCGACCGCCGGCAGCGCGGTGCCGGCCAGTTCGCGGCCCGGCGTGGCGCGTCGCTCGGTGCCGCGCCATCGCCGCCACCGCGACCTCGCCACCTCGGCCCCGAGGCCCAGGATCTCCCGGATCGCCATCGCCACCGCTTCGAGGACGATCGCGCTCACCAGCGCCTCGTCGATGCCGAAGCCGACCGCGCTGCCGGGCGTGCGGCCTCGCGCCGCCCCGGCGCGCCACAGCGCGGCCACCTCGTCGAAGACCTCCGACTCGTCCGGGGCCAGTCGCCCGCTCACTTGCCGGGCCAACCGCACCACGAACTCCGCCGCGTCGACGGTGGTGGCCGGAACGGCGGATTCCATGGTCAACGGGGCCTCCCGAGCCGAACCAGGCACGATTCGACTCCAGGTTATCGAGCGGGGGCAATCGACGACGTCGGTCCGTTACGCGACGTAGTCGGTTTGGAGATAATGCCTGGTCACGCGATTACCTACCGTGAATCCGTCATCACCAATGGCCTCGACGGCGGCGTCGTCACGCCCACCGCCCGGGGTCTCAGACGGGAGAAACACCATGCGTACCAAGAAACAAGCCCGAGCGTCCGTACTCGTGCTCGGTCTCGTCGCGGCCGGGGCGGTGCTCGTCCCGGCGAGCCCGGCGTCCGCCGCGGTCCCCGGCCTGGTGCGGATCGCCGCGACCAGCGTCAGCAGCTCGGCCGACTTCCACAGCGCCACGGCGACCTGCCCGGTCGGCAAGGTGCTGACCGGCACGGGCTACGAGCTGAACGGCGTCACCGGCGAGGGCATCGTCGACGACCTGCGCCCCAACGGGGGCCCGGCCACCGCGCCGACGGCCGTCACCGTGGGCGCGTACGAGGCGGAGGCGTTCGCCGGCAACTGGTCGGTGACGGCCTACGCGATCTGCGCCAACCCGCTGCCCGGCCTGGTGCGGGTCGCCGCGGTCAGCGTCAGCGACTCGGCCGACTTCCACTTCACCACGGCGACCTGCCCGGTCGGCAAGGTGCTGACCGGCACCGGCTACGAGCTGAACGGCGTCACCGGTGAGGGTGTCGTCGACGACTTCCGCCCCAACGGCGGCGTAGCCGCGGCACCGACCGCGGTCGGTGTCGGCGCCTACGAAGCCGACGCCACGGCTCTCAACTGGTCGGTGACCGCGTACGCCATCTGTGCCAACCCGCTGGCGGGCCTGGTGCGTGCCTCCACCGTGGGTGCCAGCAACTCCCTCGACTTCCGCAGCGTCGTCGCGGGCTGCCCGGTCGGCAAGGTGCTGACCGGTGCCGGCTACGAGCTGAACGGTGTCACCGGTGAGGGTGTCGTGGACGACTTCCGGCCCAACGGAGGCCCGGCGACCGCCCCGACGACAGTCGACTCGGGTGCCTACGAGGAGGACGCGTTCGCCGCCAACTGGTCCGACACGGCGTACGCCATCTGCGCCACGGCGTAGCCGGCAGGCCGTCCGGTCGGAACGGACGGCCGCCCCGACAGGCGTGATGCCTGTGGGTCATCAAGATGACGCACAGGCATCACGGTCGTCAGGACAGGGCCGCCAGCGTTCGTCCGGCCTCACGGATTCCAGTAGACGAAGACGCTGGCCTGGTCGAAGCGTCGTTCCTTCAGGTCGGCACGCTGGATCACCCAGTGGATGCTCGCGCCGCCCTGTCGGCCGCCGTGGAACTCGGCCAGCAGAACCCAGTCACCATGGTCGGGTGGCCCGTCCTTGCCGGAGCTGCCCGAGCGATCGGCGCCCAACCAGGCGGGGTTGAAACCGTTGCAGTCAGTGCCGTAGCCGCCCAGCAGCAGCGGCGTCGTATGGCCCGGGTAGGAGAAGGCGCCGTCCGGCACGTCGCCCAGAACGTCCTGCCACACCTTGGTCAGCTCCTCGAACGGAGGATCGCCCGGCAACGGCGGAGACCACGGCGGCCCCGGGATCGTCTTGACGTAGGGCAGGGAGATGTCGACGGTGAGGTGCAGATCGCCCTGCGGGATTTCCGCGTAGACCTCGGCGCACTCCTCGTCCTCCGGAGAGAACCCCGGCGGATACTGCTCTCGCTCCTCGACGGCCACGCCCGCCGGCACGTACATCACCTGGCCGTAGCCGTCCTCCTCGGGCCAACCGAACAGCAGCAGCTGGCCGTCGGCCGGTAGCGGAAGGTCTGTCGCGTCTGCCGGCAGGGCAGCGCAGTCGATGGTGGCGATCAACGGGAACGTGGGGTCCTCGGCGTCGGCTGGAAGCAGCACGGGCCCACGGATGGCGCCCACGACCGGCCCGTCACCCTGCTGTGTCAGGAGCGCCGACGGGCGGGCGAGCCCCAGCCAGCGCTCCACCTCGGCGGCGGGGATGTCGCGGCGCAGCGCCTCGGCGCGGACCTGATCGAGAATCTTCTCGTTTCTGGGAAGCACGCGAACACCGTAGATCAACCGTGCGACAGCTCCCGACCCTACCGAGATGCGGTGTCGCTCTCGGCGGCCCGCCCAGGCAATCGATACCGCGATATGCCGTCGGCGGTCCGGGTCAATGTGGACAGGTGGCGCCCCGGGCTGCCGCGAGACGCGTGGCCCGAGGGCTCTCTACTTCGTCGGCTACCGGCGCGGGGCGGGCGGCGTGCAGCCACCGATCCTCGGCCGTGTCGTGGCCGGCCAGCTCCCCGCCGAAGCCGGTGTCGGCCGCCGGAACGGGTGGTCAGCGCTCGTTGAGGCGGCTACCGCGCGGCGCGCAGCCGGGAGTCGAGGGTGTCGAGGTCGGGGACGAACCAGATCTGCCCGCCCCGGTTCGACTCGTGCACCAGGGCGCGCAGCGCCGAGCTGCCCTCCAGCTGCGCGGAGATGTCCCCGACCACGACGAGCCGCACCTGGTAGTTGACGAACTTCTGCATCACGTCGCCGGCGAAGCGGGTGCCCAACGAGAAGAAGCGTTCGTCGAGCCGGTTGGCCGGCACGGCGACCACCCGGGCGCCGAGGAAGGCCGCCCCGATCAGGTCCAGGGCGTCCTGCTCGGTGGCGATGGTCGGGCCGGTCGGGTCGCAGACCAACACCTGCACGCCGGCGCGCTCCTGGATCTCGTCAGGCATGGTGGACCTCCCGGTCGAGTAGGCCGTTGTCGGCGTTGAGGACGGCGTCGAGCAGGTGCAGCAGCTCCGCGGTGGCGGCCGGGTCGCCCAAGATGATGATCTTCATGCGGTGGCGTTGCTCGTCGTACACCGTCTGCACCCGCAGTGGGTTGGCCTGGTCGTGGCCGGTGTTGGCGCTGGTGAGCACGAGCGTGCCGAGCCGGTCGGCGGCGGCCCGGTCCACGCCGTCGACCTGCACGATGCTCGACACCTCGGCCTGCCCCCGGACGCTCGCGGGCGCGGACGCCTGTCCGGTGAGCGCGTCGAGATCCCGGGCGGCGATCCGGTACTGCTTGCCGATCCGCACCGCTCGCAGCCGACCGGAGCGGATGTAGCCGCGCACCGTGCGGACGTGCAGGCCGAGCCGGTCGGCCACCTGCTCAACTGAATACATTTCCTCCGTCATCGTTCCCTATGCTAGCTGAATAGGGAGGGTTAGGTAACGTTGAGGTGCGGTGCGTGGGCACGTGTGACAGTCGCGACGATCTGCCGGTCAGGTCGCCGTGGACCGGAGGGTGTCCGCCACCGGGCGACGTGCGGCGGCCAGAGCGGGGACGGCGGTGAGTGTGGCGACCGCGACCAGGACGCCAATGGCTGTGCTGAGCGTCCAGGAGACAGGCGGGTATCGCTCGCCGTCGAAGAAGAGGTACAACCCGATGCCGAAGGGGATCCCGACGGCGACGCCGGGGATGGCGGGGAGCAGTTGCGCCACGGCCAGCCCCAGGCCGGCCTGGGCGGGGGTCGCGCCGAGCGTGCGGGCGACCGCCAGTGGCTGTCGGGTGTCGAGGACCGCGGTCCAGGTGCTCACGATGGTGTTGAGCAGCGCGAGGAAGCAGGCCACCCCGGCGACGATCAGCATGGCCTGGAGGGTTCGTTCGTTGCGGGGGTCGGGCAGCTCCGAGTAGCCCAGATTCAACGGATCGTCGTCCTGCGCCAGGATCGTGAGGACGGCGGCCAGCGCCGCAGTGGTGATCAGGGTGTTCACGGTGACGAGCCGGGCGCGGTGCGGGCGGCGCGCGTTGATGCGTACCCCGATCAGCAGCGCGGTGGGCAGCCGGCGCGACAACCAGATCGTCCACCGCCGGCGACGCGGTGGGGTGGGGACGTCCGCCAACGCCTCGATGGTGCTGGTGGCGGCGGCGCGCAACACCGGCCCCAGGGTCGCCGCGACGGCGAGCGCGAGGGCGAGCGCGGTGGCGGTGACCACCACGTGCGGCGGCGGGTTCACGCCGACGGAGCCGACGAATCCGGCGCTGGAACGGAACAGCACGGGCGCTGCGAACCAGCCGATGGCCAGCCCGGCCCCGGCGGCGGCGAGCCCGATCACGAGGTACTCGGCCAGGTGGACGGCGGCGATCATGCCAGGCCCGGCGCCGATGGCCTTGAGCAGCCCCACCCGGCGACGCCGGGCGATGACCCGGCCCGCGACGATGCCGGCGATGCCGACCACCGCGAGGCCGGTCAGCAGCCACGCGCCGACCACCAGCGCCGTCTCGGCCTGCCGGTTCTGTCGTCCGCTGCTGTGGGCGATGTCCCGCGCGGACCGGAAGCTCCAGCCGCGGAAGCGGACATCGCCGCCCGGGCGGATGGCCCCGGCGCCGGCATCGCGGTCGACCAGTTTGAGGTTCAGGGTGTACGACAGCGGCTGGTCCCCGGCGAGGGTGGCGATGTCGCCGTGGTCGACCCAGACCAGGCCGCCCTTCTCCACCAGGTTCCCGCCCGGCAGGTGCCAGTGGACCTGCGGGTACACCGGCCGGGCGGCGGTGACCGTGAACCCGGTCACGTGCAGCGGGTGGCCGTCGACGCTGACCGTGTCGCCGAGGTCTATGCCGAGGGCGTCGGCGAAGGTGCGTTCGACGACCACGCCGCCGGGGCGTACCCAGGTGCCGTCGGTCACCGCCGGCCGGTTGACCGCGGCCGGCGCCTGGTCGCGGCCCTCGACGATGACCCGGACGGTGGTGTCGCGGGCGGTCAACGCCAGGAAGACCAGTGGGTACGGCCCGCTGTGCTCGGTGACGCCGGGCAGGGTCGCCAGCGGGGCGAGCGCGTCCAGGGCCTGCGGGCCGGGGAAGCCCGGTTCCACCACCAGGTCGGGCCCGGCGGTGGCGGCCCGGGTCCGCTCGTACGGGCGGGTGACGAGCTCGGTGAGGGTGAGGCCGAGAGTCAACGTCGCGGTCGCGGCGGTGATGGCGACCAGCAGCAGGACGTTCTCGGCCCGGTGTCGACGTAGGTGCCGCGTCAGCAGTCGACACATGAGCAGCAGGCGGCCCGCCACGTCAGCGCGCCTCGCCGTAGACGGTGCCGGTGCTGGCGAACAGGCTGTCGTCGGCGAAGGCCCCGTCCCGCATGGAGATCACCCGGTCGGCGACCGCCGCGATGCGGGCGTCGTGCGTGACCACCACGAGGGTCTGCCCGGTGTTGCGCAGCTCCTCGAACAGCCGCAGCACCTCCAGAGTGGCGGCGCTGTCCAGGTTGCCGGTCGGTTCGTCGGCCAACACCACCTGCGGCTCGTTGCTCAACGCGCGGGCGATGGCGACGCGCTGGCGCTGGCCGCCGGAGAGAGCCGAGGGCAGGTGCGCGGCGCGGTCGGCCAACCCGACCTGGTCGAGCAGGTGCAGGGCTCGGCGGCGTGCACGGCCGGGCGACTGACCTGCCAGCAGCGCGGCCATCTCCACGTTCTCCACAGCGGTGAGCTCGTCCATCAGGTGGAAGGACTGGAAGACGAGGCCGACGGTGTCGCGCCGCAGCCGCGACAGTGCCCGCTCACTCATCGTGTCGATCCGGCGGTCGGCCAGCCACACCTCGCCGTCGGTGGGGCGCTGTAACCCGCCGAGCAGGTGCAGCAGCGTGGACTTGCCGCAGCCACTGGGCCCCATGATGGCCAGGGTCTGGCCGGCGGGCACGTCCAGGTCGACCTCGTCGACCGCGCGTACCAGCGCGTCGTCCCAGCCGTACCACTTGGACAACCCCCGCGTCCGCACCGCCGTCGACCCGCTCATGCTCCCGCCTTCCGTCCCGCTCGATCACGCTCGGACCACGTGCGCTCGCACGCCTCCAGCCACTCCAGATCAGCCCGCAGCCGCAACACGACGCCCTCCAACAGCAACCCGGCGACCGGATCCACCGACCGCTCCAACGTCGCCCGTTGCGCGTCGCGCAGACGGCGCAGCACCTCACGCCGCTGCGCGTCCACCAACGCCACCGGATCCGCCAGCCGGGCAGCCGCGGCGGCGACCAGCTTCAGGTGGAACTCCGTGAGGTCCGGCTTCGGCCAGCTCACCTCGGTCAGCCAGCCGGCGACCCGCTGCTGCCCGGCCGGGGTCAACGCGTAGACCCGTCGGTCGGGCCGGTCCGGCAGGCCCTCGGCTCGCTCCGACGTCACCAGCCCGGCCTTCGCCAGCCGGGCCAGCGTCACGTAGACCTGACCCGCGTTCATCGCCTCGCCGAGCGGGCCGAGCGCGTTCCGCATCCGGCTGCGCAGCTCGTAGCCGTGCGCCGGCTCCTTGGCCAGCATGGCCAGCACCACGTCCTGCACCCCGGCACACCCCTCGAATAGACCGCCAATAGATAACCGCTAGCTATGGCTCTGTCAAATCTCGACGTCCACTGTCGGAGGGTTCCAGTACCGTCTGGAAACCATGGACGCGCGGCGCGGCGACGCCATCATCGGGCGGGATCACCCCGCGGCTCTGCTGCGCGCCGAGCTGGACCGCGCCGCCACCAGCCACGGTGGCCTCGCCCTGATCACCGGCGAGCCCGGCATCGGCAAGACGACCCTCGTCACGTCGGCGGCGCGGGAGGCCCGGCAGCGTGGCGCGTTGGTGCTCGGCGCCGCCTGCTGGGATTCCGACAGTGCCCCCGGCTACTGGCCGTGGGTGCAGGTGCTGCGTGGTCTGCGACGCTCCGCCGACGACTGGGCGGTGGCGCGACCGGACGCCGAACCGGCCCTCGCGGCCCTGCTCGGCGAGAACGACACCAGCAAGGAGCAGGCCGACCGCCTCACCGGCTGGGCCGGCGTCGAGCCGAGTGGGGACAGCACCGACCAGGAGACGTTCGCGCTGTACGACGGGGTGACCGCCGCCCTGGTCGCCGTCTCCCAGCATCGACCGGTCGTGGTCATCCTCGACGACCTGCACTGGGCCGACCCGGCCTCCCTGCGGCTGCTGAGCTTCGCGGCCCAGCACACCTGGTTCGAGCGCCTGCTGCTGATCGGCACCTACCGCGACGCCGAGGTCGAGTCGGGTGAGCACCCGCTGCGCCCGCTGCTGATGCCGCTTGTCGCGAAGGCCACCACCATCACCCTCACCGGCCTCTCCCGGGACGAGGTGGCCGCGCTGATGACCCGGACCGCCGGGCGGGAGCCCGGCGCCGACCTCGTCGACGAGGTGCACCGGCGTACCGGCGGCAACCCGTTCTTCATCGAGCAGACCGCCCGGCTGTGGCATGCCGACGAGGCCGCGGACACGATCGCGCCCGGCGTACGGGAGGCGGTGCGCCGTCGCCTGGCCCAACTGCCCCCGGCCGTGGTCGAGGCGCTCACCGTCGCCGCCGTGCTGGGTCGCGAGTTCCACCGCCAGGTCCTCGCGGCCTGCGTCACTGCCCCCGTGGCGCAGGTCGACAGGCTGCTCGACCGTGCGTTGACCGCCCGGTTGGTGGTCGCCAGGGGTGGCGGCCGGTTCGCCTTCGCCCACGACCTGGTCCGCGAGACGCTCTACGACGGTCTGGCCGACGACGACCGGCAGGCCCGGCACGGCACTGTCGTCCGGGCGGTCGACGACCTGCGGGAGCTGACCGATCTGTTGATCCCCGCCGACCTCGCCCGGCACGCCTACCTCGCCGGCCCCGCGCTCGACCGGGCCCGGCGGGCCACGCTGCTGGTCGCCGCCGGGCGGGACGCGTTCGCCCGGCTCGGCACCGACGAGGCGGCGGTGCACTTCCGTCGGGCGCTGGAGGTCGTCGAGGACCGGGAGCAACGGGTGCGGATCCTGGTCGAGTTCGGCGAGGCGCAATATCACCACGCCGGCCGGGAGGAGGCCGGGCAGCTGTTCACCGAGGCCGGGGTGCTGGCTCGCACACTCGACAACCCGGTGCTGCTGGCCCGCGTCGCCCTCATCGTCAACCGCTCCCGCCAGGTGGAGACCGTCGACTCGCTCGACGCGGCGGAGCTGGTACGCGACGCGTACCGGAGACTGATCGGCGAACCGGACACCGAGGCGACGGTCGGCACCCTGATCGCCGACCTGATCACCGCCACCGAGACGATCGCCCGCCGAGGGCAGGACGACGAGGCGCTCACGTTCAGCCTCTGGGCCCGCCATGACACCACCTGGGGGCTGGGCACCGCGGCGGCCCGCGCCGCGCTGACCGCCGAGATCCGGGATGTGGCCCGCCGTACGGCAGACCGGGAGACCGAGCTGTGGGCCACCTCGCTGCGCTGGGTGGCGCTGCTGGAGTTGGGCGACCCTCGCTTCATCGAGGAGTTCACCGCCTTCGTCAGCGTGGACCGGCGGGGCGACCTCGCTCGGCACCGGATGGCGGCAGCCGTCGACAGCGGGATCATCGCGGCCTTCCGAGGTGACTTCGTCGAGGCCGACACGAGGTTTGGCGACCTCACCGACCCGAGCAATGCCGAGTTCGGTTTCATGGGGCATCACCTGCGCTGGTCCCGGCTGCTGCTCCAGGGCCGGTACGACGAGGCCGAAACCCTGCTGGACGGCCTGGCCCCGCTGGACTACCCGTACCGGGAGTTGCTGCGGGCCATTACCGCGGCGGAGCGTGGCGACGACGCCACGGCGGTCCGGCTGACCGCGGGTATCGAGGCCGCCGCCATCCGGTACCCGCGTCCGGTGTCGCCACTCTGGCTGCGGTTACGTGCGCAGGTCGCCGCCGCGTCCGCCGACCCGCGGCGCTGCGACGCCGCACGGGCCGAGCTGGCCCCGCACCGTGGAGAGTGGACGGTGGGGCTTTTCGGCTGCGACATCAGCGGGCCCGTCGACCACTGGCTGGCGCTGATCGACGCCGCTCAGGAGCGCTGGGACGACGCCGTCGCCGGCTTCACGGCCGCCCGGGACTCCGCCGACCGGCTGGGCTCGCGCCCCTGGTCGCTCGTCGCCCGCGTCGGCCTCGCTAAGGCCCTCGCCGGGCGGGGGCACCCGGGCGACGCCGCGGCGCTGGCCGCGCTGCGTGCCACCACCGCCCAGGAAGCAACAGCTCTCGGCATGACGCAGGTGCTCCGCCAACTCGCCACGACCTCCACCGCTGCGGCCGGGCCCACCGCCACCGCACGCCAGGCCGTCCCGCCAGGAGCGACAGTCGTGCCGACCGCAGCCACCGAGCCAGGCCAGCTCACCGGGCCAGGTCAGAGCGTCGGGTTGGCCAACGCCGGGCCGGGCCAGCTTGCCGGGCCGGGCCAGCTTGCCGGGCCGGGCAACGCCGGGCCAGGCCAGGCTTTCGCGTCCGGTCAGGCCACGGCGGTCGCGCCAGCCGTCGAAGGGTACGAGTTTCGGCGCGACGGGCCGGTCTGGCAGCTCGCGTACGCCGGTGTCGTGGTGCACCTGCCCGACGCCAAGGGCCTGCACGACCTGCACCTGCTGCTGAGTCGGCCGGGCAGTGACGTGCCGGCCGTGGAGTTGCTCGACCCGGCCGCCGGGCCGGAGCTGGTCGCCGCCCGGCAGATGGGTGCCGACCCGGTCCTCGACGACGAGGCGAAGGCCCGCTACCGGCGACACCTGGCACGTCTCGACGGGGAGATCGATCGGGCCGCCGCACGCGACGACGACCGGAAGGTGGCCGCGCTGGACGCCGAACGGGGTGCGTTGCTCGACGAGCTGCGTGCCGCCGCGGGGCTGGCCGGGCGGAGTCGCCGCCTGGGCGACGAGGCCGAGCGGGCCCGCAAGACGGTGACCGCGCGGATCCGGGACACGCTACGCAAACTCGACGGTCGGCACCCGGCCCTCGCCAGCCACCTGCGCGACTCCGTCTCCACCGGCAGCACCTGCCGTTACCTGCCGCCCAAGCCGCTGCCCTGGCGGCTCTAAACCCGCCCCGCGCTGCCCAGCCCACCCCGCCCGCCCGCCGCGATCTTGCACTTTCGGTCCGCCGTTACGGGGGGATTCACCACATTCATCGGGACAGAAAGTGCAAGACCGCGCGGCGGGCCGGGGCGGGTCAGGGTTAGCGGCGGTTGTAGCGGTACATGGTCAGGGTGCCGAAGACCAGGAGGAAACCGGCGCTCCACAGCAGCAGCCACATCGTGGCCGTCGGGTCCGACTCGCCGCTCATCGCCCCGCGGATCGCGGCCACCAACTGCGTCACCGGGTTGACCTTCACGAACGCCTGGAGCCAGCCGGGCATGGTGCTCGGGTCGACGAAGACGTTGCTCAGGAACGTCAACGGGAACAGCACCATCATGCTGACCCCCATCACCGACTTCTCGCTGCGCAGGATCAGCCCGAAGAACGTCCACACCCAGGAGAACGCGAACGAGAAGACCACCAGCAGCCCGATGCCGACGGCCGCGCCGACCACCCCGCCGGCGGGGCGGAACCCGAGCACCAGCCCCAGGCCCAGGATCACCAGGGCGGCGAGGATGTAGCGCAACACGTCGCCGAAGATCATGCCGACCAGGGCCGCCGGGCGCCAGACCGGCAGCGTCCGGAACCTGTCGAAGATGCCCTTCTCGATGTCGGTGTTGAGGCCGATCCCCGTGTACATGGTGATCATCACGACGCTTGTCACCATGATGCCGGGCAGGAAGAACTGGAGGTACTCACGGGGGCTGCCGGCGAGCGCACCGCCGAACAGGTACGTGAACATCAGCACCATGATGACCGGGAACGCGGTCACGTCGAAGAGCTGCTCCGGCACGTGCTTGATCTTCAGCATGGCCCGCCAGCCGAAGGTGAGCGACGCGCTCAGCGCGCTGGGCCGGGGCGGCCGGGCACCGGGCGCCAGCACCGTCGCCAACGCCTCGGCGGAGGGGACGTAGACCATCGGTGCCCGTTCGGTGGTGCTCGTCGTGGCGTTGCTCATCGGGCTGCCTCCAGTTCGTCGTCGCGCTCGTCGGCCGGCACGGCGGGGTGGTCGGTCAGGGCCAGGAAGACCTCGTCCAGGCTCGGCTGACCGAGGGAGAAGTCGTCGACGACGATGCCGGCACGGGCCAGGTCGCCGAGCGCACGAGCGGCCTGGGCGCTGGCGTCGAGGTCGGTGCCGGCCTCGCCGACCCGGGCCGTCAACGCCACCGGGTCGGCGGCGAGCTGCACCGGCACGTCGAGTGCCTCCCGGAGCAGCTTCTCCGCCTGGGGCCGTTGGCCGGGATCCCGCAGTCGCAGGTGGACGGTGCCGGAGCCGACCGACGACTTCAGCTCACCCGGGGTGCCCTCGGCGATCACCCGCCCGTGGTCGACCACCGCGATCCGCCCGGCGAGCTGGTCGGCCTCGTCGAGGTACTGCGTGGTCAGCAGCACCGTCGTGCCGTGCGACACCACCGCGCGGATGATCTCCCACACCTGGTTGCGGCTGCGTGGGTCGAGGCCGGTCGTCGGCTCGTCGAGGAAGAGCAGATCGGGCGTGTTGAGGATGCTGGCGGCGATGTCGATGCGCCGCCGCATGCCACCCGAGTACTTCTTCACCTGGCGGTCGCTCGCCTCGGTCAGGCCGAACGCGGCGAGCAGGGCCGCCGCGCGCTGCCGGGCGGCCGGCTTGCGCAGGCCGAGCAGGCGGGCGAGGAGCACCAGGTTCTCCGTACCGGTCAGGTCCTCGTCGACCGAGGCGTACTGGCCGGTGAGGCTGACCCGGGAACGGACCTTGTCGGCGTCGGTGACCACGTCGTGCCCGAACACCCGGGCCGAGCCTCCGTCGGGGCGCAGCAACGTGGCGAGCACCCGGACCGCTGTGGTCTTGCCCGCCCCGTTCGGGCCGAGCAGGCCGTACACGGTGCCGGCGGGCACCTGGAGGTCGATCCCGGCCAGCGCCCGGGTCTCCCCGAACGAGCGGGTGAGCCCCTCGGCCTCGATGGCCAGGCCGGTGGTGCGTCTACTCATGATTCGTGCCTTTCGTCGGTTGTCGTCAGGAGACGTAGGGTCGGGCGGCTCGGCCCTCGCGCAGGGCCAGACCCCACCAGCGGAGCTGGTCGAGCAGGACGGTGGCGTCGCGGCGCACCTGGTCGGTGCCCTGCGGTGTCGGCTCGTCGGCGAGCAGGTCGATGCCGACGACGTCGCGCACCGTCATCGCGTGCAGGGCGGTGAAGACCGTGCGTAGCTGGTCGACCGCGTGCCGGCCGGTGGATCGACAGCCGTACGCCACGAAGCCGACCGGTTTGGCCTGCCACTCGTCGTACGCGTAGTCGATGGCCTGCTTCAGGGGCGCCGGGAAGCTGTGGTTGTACTCGGGGGTGACCACGACGAACGCCTCCGCCCGCCCCACCTCGCTGACGAACGCCCGGATGGACGCGGTCGGCTCGGCGGGGTAACGGCCCGGAAAGTCGTACTCGGTCAGGTCAACGACAGTCACCGCCAGGTCGTCGTGCCGCACGGCCTGGTCGACGAACCAGCGGGCGACCCGATCGCCGGCCCGCCCCTCCCGGGTGCTGCCGATGATCACGGCGACCCGTAACGGTGTCATCATCGCCACCCCCTTCCACCCACAGGGCGCGAGACGGTGGCCAGCCGCCCGCTAGATCAGATCTAGCGGGCGGCGTTTCGGGGTGGAATGTCGGTCGGGATCGGCTTGACTGTGGTCGACGAACAGGGGAATGGGATGGTTCAGGTACGTATCGACCCGTGGCGCGAGGAGGATCTCGACCTGCTGCGGCGGCTCAACACCCCGGAGACGCGCAAGCACACGGGTGGCCCGGAGAGCGACGAGCAGGTGCTCGCCCGGCACGAGCGCTACGTGCACTTCGCCGACGACGGCCAGGGTTGCATGTTCGTCATGGTCCTTCCGGACGGGGCGCGGGTGGGCAGCGTCGCGTACTGGGCCCGGCAGTGGCGGGAGCAGCAGGTGTACGAGATGGGCTGGGCGGTGCTGCCCGCGTACCGGGGGCAGGGGCTGGCGAGCGCGGCGGTGCGTGCGGTCGTCGACGTGGCCCGCACCCGACGGGACCGGCGCTACGCCCACGCCTACCCCTCGGTGGACAACCCCGCCTCGAACGCGGTCTGCCGCAAGGCCGGGTTCACGCTGCTCGGCGAGACGGATTTCGAGTACCCGCCGGGGCGGCTGATGCGTGCCAACGACTGGCAGCTCGACCTGACCGCCCCGCCGACCCGCTGAGTCACCAGGGCAGCACCCCGTACCCGCCGCCGGCGTCCATCTGGAAGCCCCAGAGCAGCCCGCTCGGCCCGTCGGCGGGCAGCGTCGCCAGGTGCACGCTGACCTCGGCGCCCTGCTCGGCGGTGCGGAAGCCGTGGTGGCTGTTGAAGTCGGTGGCGCAGTAGCCGGGGTTCGCCGCGTTCACCTTGATCGGGGTGTCCCGCAGCTCCTTCGCGTACATGGCGGTGAGCATGTTCAGCGCCGCCTTCGACGACGGGTACGGCACGGAGGTCAACGCGAACAGCGCGCTCGCCGGGTCGGTCATCACCGCGATCGAGC
Source organism: Micromonospora sp. NPDC049101 (assembly GCF_040648675.1). NCBI lineage: Bacteria > Bacillati > Actinomycetota > Actinomycetes > Micromonosporales > Micromonosporaceae > Micromonospora > Micromonospora sp. NPDC049101. Next base: position 157,013 of record NZ_JBEZED010000014.1, read on the forward strand.
CGACCTCGCTGGAGACGTTGACGATCCGGGCCGCGGGTGCCCGGCGCAGCAGTGGCAGCAGCGCGTTGGTCACTGTCGCCACCCCGAACACGTTCGTCTCGTACACCCCGCGCAGTGTCGCCACCGTCGTCTCGCTGGGCAGCCCCCGCTCTCCGTCGACGAGGATGATGCCGGCGTTGTTGACGAGCACGTCCAGCCGGCCGTACTCCGTCTCCACCAGTTTCGCGGCTGCCGCCACCGACTCGGCGTCGGTGACGTCCAGCGGCACGAACCGCGCGTCCGCGCCGCCGTCGCGCAGCTCCCGCTCCGCTGCCCGACCGCGCTCGGCGTCGCGGGCACCGACCAGCACGGTCATCCCGAGGACGCCGAGCTGGCGGGCGGTGGCGAAGCCGATCCCCTTGTTGGCCCCGGTGATCAGGGCGATCATGTTCGTCATGCCGTCGAGCCTGTCCGCGCCGGCGGCGCGGGGGGAGAGACTGCCCGAGGCTGGGACCGGCGGTACCACCCTCGCGAGCCCGGTCCGGGGCATGCTGGGGGAATGACGAGCAGCGGCCTGCGGCGGGACGAACTGGCGGCGTTCCTGCGCACCCGCCGCGCCCGCCTGAGCCCCGCCGAGGTCGGTCTCCCCGACGGAGTACGCCGGCGCACGCCCGGGCTGCGTCGGCAGGAGGTCGCCCAGCTCGCCGGGATGTCGATCGACTACTACATCCGGCTGGAGCAGGGCCGTGGGCCGCATCCGTCCCGGCAGGTGCTGGCCTCGATGGCTCGGGCGCTGCTGCTGAGCCGGGACGAGCGCGAGTACCTGTTCCGGATCGCCGGGGAGAATCCGCCACCGACCGCGGGCCCGAGCCGGGAGGTGCCCTTTGGGCTGCGGCACCTGCTCGACGCGATGACCGAGACCCCGGCGTACCTCGTCGACGCCGCGTACCACGTGTTGGCCTGGAACCGCCTGGCCATGTACTTCGTGGGGGATCTCGCGGCGTTGCCCGACGCGGACCGCAACATGATCCGCTGGACGTTCCGGCAGCCGGCGACCAGCGCGCACTGGGCCGATGCCGAGGTGATCCGATTCGTGCGCGGCGCGGTCGCGGACCTGCGGGCCGCCTACGGCCGTTACCCGGCCGACCCGGCGATCCGCGACCTGGTCACCGAGCTGCTCGGCACCGCACCCCGGTTCGCGCAGCTCTGGGCGGAGCACGACGTCGCGGAACGTCGTCCCGTGGTCAAGCGGGTGCCGCATCCCGAGCTGGGGCAGTTGGAGTTCGAGTGCCGCGTCCTGCTGGTGCCGGAGACCGACCAGCGGATGATCGTCTACGTTGCCGAGCCCGGATCGCCGACCCACGCGATGTTCCGCCGGATCGCCGAGCGCGTCGGGTCGTGAGCGCCGGAACAGCGTGATGCCTCAGGGTCATCATGATGACCCTGAGGCATCACGCTCACGGGGGGACCTGCCCGCCTGTGGCCGGCGGCTCAGGTCACTTGGGTACGTAGGCGAAGGTGTCCGGGTTCGGGCCGGTCCGCCCGGCCTCGCCCTTGTTCAGGCTGGTGATCCGCTCCATCGCCGCGTCGTCCAGCTCGAAGTCGAAGATCCGGGTGTTCTCCTCGATCCGCTTCGGGGTCGTCGACTTCGGGAAGATGATGTCGCCGCGCTGCACGTGCCAGCGGAGCACCACCTGCGCCGGGGTGCGGCCGACCTGCTCGGCGATGTCGACAACCGTCGGGTCGTCGAGCACCTTGCCCTGCGCGATCGGCGACCACGCCTCGGTGGGGATGTTGTGCGCGCGGCCGTAGGCGCGGACCTCGTCGTTGGTGAAGTAGGGGTGTGCCTCGATCTGGTTGACCGCCGGCACGACGCTCGCCTCGTCGGCCAGCCGCTCCAGGTGCGTCACCTGGAAGTTCGACACGCCGATCGAGCGGGCGCGGCCGTCGCGCTGGAACTCCTCCAGCACCTTCCAGGTCGAGACGTAGTCGCCGTCGTACAGGGTCGGCAGCGGCCAGTGGATCAGGAAGAGGTCGATGTAGTCCATCTTCAGCGCCGCGAGCGTCGAGTCGAACGCCCGGCGGGCGTCGTCGGGGCGGTGGAAGCCGTTGTTCAGCTTGCTCGTCACGTAGACCGCGCCGCGGTCGAGGCCGGACACGCGGACCGCCTCGCCGACCTCGGCCTCGTTGCCGTACATCTCGGCGGTGTCGATGTGCCGATAGCCCGTCTCAAGGGCCGTCGTCACCGCCGCGACGGTGTCCTTCGGCTCGATCTGGAACACCCCGAAGCCGAGCTGCGGAATGGTGGTGCCGTCGTTCAGGCTGATGTCGGGAATCGTGTTGGGCACTGCGGCTCCTTCGCGTCTTCGTGTTCGATCTTCCATCCTTACCCGCCGGGACGTGCCGTTCACCGCCCGACCCCGGGTGACGAGCGCAACGACCGGGACCTTCACCCGGTCGTGTCGAAGAGCACCGGCCAGGGCCGGGCCGCCGGCACCGACGCCGGCACGGGCGCGACGGGCTCGGCATCGGCCAGCACCTCGGCGGCGAGCTGCCCGAACATCGACGCCGCCGGGTGTGCCGACCGGTCCGGCCAGGCCGCCGAGGTGCGTCTGACCAGCGAGGTGTCGGAGATCGGCCGCCAGGCGATCCGGGGTTCGCGACGTGCCACCGCCGCCGGTTCCACGGCCACCGCACCGCCGGCGAGCACGAGCCCGAAGAGGAACTCCGGGTTGCGGGCCGGCCGCACCCGGGCCGGCCGCCAACCGTGCTGGCGGCACACCGTCAGCAGGTGGTCGTGCCACCCGGGCGCGGTCGCCCGGGGCACGGCCACCAGATCCAGACCGGCCAGCGACGCCAGCGCCACGTCCCGGCCGCGGGCCAGCGGCGAGGCGCGCGGCAGCAACACCCCGAGGGGTACGTCGACAGGTGCGCCGAAACGCAGCCCGTCCGCCGCCACCGGGTGGTGCACCAGCCCCACGTCCAGGGTCCGCTCGGTGAGCATCCGGGTCTGCTCGGCGGTGGTCAGCTCGTGCAGTTCCACGTCCAGGCCGGCCGCCCGGGTGGTGAGCCCGTCCAGCAGCGCGCGCAGCGTCACCGCGGGCGTCTCCGGCGGCACACCGGCCCGGAGTACGCCCAGCTCACCGGCCCGGATCTGCCCCATCAGGCTGCGCAGCCGGCCCGCACCGGCGAGCAGTTCCTCCGCCTCGCCGAGGAGCAGCTCGCCGGCGGTGGTGAGGCGTACCTGGCGGCGGGACCTGTCGAACAACTCGACGGTCAGCTCCCGTTCCAGGCGCTGGATCGACTGGCTCAGGGGCGGCTGGGCCATCCCGAGCAGCTCCGCGGCCCGGCCGAAGTGCAACTCGTGTGCGACCACCACGAAGTGCCGCAGGTGTCGGAGCAGATCCACGGCCGGACCCTACGCCAGCGCCGGCCGGGTGCCGCTGGATACCGTGCCGGCGTGGACGTCAACGAGCGCATCGAGGCCATCTTCACCGCCGTCGGGGTGACGGCCAGCCTGCACGCCGTCGACCTGGACGCCGTCGACCTGACCGTCGGCGTCGGCGTCGGCGTTGGCGACGGTCCGGAGGTCGGGGTGCGGGCCGACGAGCAGGTGGTGATCGCCTCGATCTTCAAGATCCTGCTGGTGTTGGAGTTCGCCAGGCAGGTCGAGGCCGGTCAACTCGACCCGACCGAGCGGGTCCTGGTCACCGCCGCCGACCGGCTCGGCGGGTGGGGCCTGGCCGGTTGCACCGACGACGTCGAGGTGTCGCTGCGCGACCTCGCGTACTTCGCCATGTCGGTCACCGACAACACGGCCGCCGACCTGCTGCTGCGCCGGGTCGGCCCGGATCTGCTGCCGATGCTCGCCGCCGAGCTGGGGCTGACCCGTACCCGGATCCTCGGCGGCCCCCGGGACCTGGTCGAGATGATGCTCACCGACGTGGGCGCGCGTACCGAGGCGGAGTTCGCCCGGATCTTCCCCACGTTGCCGGCGGACCGGGTCCGGGCCATGCGGGTCTTCGACCCCGCGCGCACCACCTCCAGCACCGCCCGGGAGATCACCCGGCTACTCACGCTGATCTGGCGGGACGAGGCCGGGCCGGCGGCGTCGTGCGCGATGGTCCGCACCTGGATGGCCCGGCAGATCTTCTGGACCCGGCTGGCCGCCGGCTTCCCGCCCGGCGTCCGGGTCTCCGGCAAGACCGGCACCCTGCCCGGCCTGCACCTGGAGGCCGGGGTCGCCGAATACCCCGACGGCGGCCGGTACGCGATCGCCGTCTTCGCCCGCGCCGACCGGTTGGCCCCGCGCCGCATCGACGTGGACCTGGCGATGGGAGAGGCCGCCCGCACGGCCGTCGAGGCGCTGCGCGGCGACTGATTTCGTGACCTCTCGCGCGTTCGTGCACCGCCGCTGGGCTGCTCCGATATCCGCTGCCGTATCGGAGCCGACGGCCCTTCGTCTTGGACCGGGGCACGGTGGCGCTGGTTGGCTCGGGTCGACCGATCGCCCGACCACGGGGAGTAACTCCGCATGCCCAGTCTCGACCGCCGTCGCTTCCTGCGCGACGCCGCCGCCACCACCGCACTGGTCTCCGCCGGTGGCCTTGCCGCCGGCTCCGCCACCCCGGCCCAGGCCGCGCCGCCCGCCGCCGCACCCACGCCGACCGCCCGCCGTCGGGGCGCGGTCAGCTTCCGCTGGTGGGGTACGGCCGGCTGGCGCGTCGACATCGCCGACCGGACCGTTCTCGTCGACCCGTTCCTCAGCCGGATCGACACCGGGCTGTTCACCGGCGCGTTCCAGCCGGCCACCCCGTTGACCGTGCGCACCGACGTGATCGATCCGCGCGTCGACAAGGCCACGACGGTGCTCGTCACGCACACGCACTGGGACCACTTCATGGACGTGCCCTACATCGCCACGCGCACCGGCGCGCGGGTGTTCGGCACGCTCACCGCGTACCACCTGGGGTTGGCCTACGGGGTGCCGTCGACGCAGCTCAGCGCGGTCAAGGGTGGGGAGGTGCTGGACTTCGGCGACCACAGTGTCGAGGTGGTCGGCTCCCTGCACAGCCGCAACCCGTCGTACTCGGTGGCCTTTCCCGGGGTGCGGGTGACCCAGCCGCCGCAGCCGGCGACCATCGCGGACCTGCCGGAGGGCGACACGCTGGGCTACTTGCTGCGGGTCGACGGCGGCCCGACGGTCTACTTCACCGGGGCCAGCGACGTCGCCGAACGCAACCTCACCGGGCTGGCGCCCGACGTGGCGATGGTGGCCATGCAGAGCGCCACCACCACCGGCGACTATCTGCCTCGGCTGCTGGCCGGCCTCGACTACCCGAAGGTCATCGTGCCGGTGCACTACGACAACTTCGAGACCGAGTTGCGGAACCCGCCGGTCGTCGCGCCGACCGACCGCACCCGGTTGAACGACATGATCGCCGCGGTGCGCCGGATCTCGCCGCGCAGCCGGGTGCTGGTGCCCGAGTACGAGACCGCGTACCACTTCTGACCGGCGTCGGTGGGGGTCGCGGGGCCGCGACTCCCACCCGGGTCAGGCGGGGGCCAGCTCCGCCAGGGCCCGCACCGACTTCCAGTTGCGGGTGGTGGCCACCACGCCGAGCTTCTTCTCCAGGTACGCGTTCGTGAACTTCGACCGCCCGTAACCGCCGTCGACGAAGTGCAGGAAGACCTCCCGGCCGGTCACCGTGAACGACACGTTCTCGCCGCCGGGCACGGCCAGCGCGTCAACTGTGGACTTCTTCGGCTCGGTGGCGAGGAAGGCCACCAGCAACCTGGTCGGGTCGTCCTCCCGATCGGCGTACGGGTTTCCGCCGGCCACCGCCGCCAACTCCCGGCCACTGCGCACCAGCACCGGCACGGTCAACGCCAGCTCGTCGGTGAGCGCCCGCTCGATCCCGGCGGCCAGCTTCTCCGCGTCGCGCACGGTGCTGCCGAAGGCCACGTTGCCGCTCTGCAGGTACGTCCTGACGTCCTCGTGCCCGAGGTCGGTGACGATCCGGCGCAGGTCGGCCATCGCCAGTCGGGTGGTGCCGACGTTGACCCCGCGCAGCAGGGCGACGTAGCGGGTCATGGCTCCTCCAGGGTTCGTGACCGACCGGCTCAGCGTAGGCTGCTCGGCCCCACCAGGCCCGTCTCGTAGGCGACGATGACCAGTTGCGCCCGGTCCCGTACCGCCAGCTTGGTCAGCAGCCGCCCGACGTGCGTCTTGACGGTGGCCTGGCTGAGGTTGAGGTGCGCGGCCAGTTCCGTGTTGGACAGGCCACGGGCGATCAGCGTGAGCACCTCCCGTTCCCGCTCGGTCACCCCGTCCAGTTGGCGCGGCAACGGCCGGGCCGGCTCCGCCCGCCGGGCGAACTCGTCGATCAGCCGGCGGGTCACCGTCGGCGCGAGCAGCCCCTCCCCGGCGGCGACCACCCGGATCCCGGTCAGCAGGTCCGCCGGTGGGGTGTCCTTCAGCAGGAAGCCGCTGGCTCCGGCGCGCAGCGCACCGTAGACGTACTCGTCCAGGTCGAACGTGGTCAGGATGATGACCCGGGTGTCGGCCGTCGCCGGGCCGGCGCAGATCCGTCGGGTCGCCTCGATGCCGTCCATCTCCGGCATCCGTACGTCCATCAGCACCACGTCCGGCCGGTGCTCCTCGGCCAGCGCGACGGCCTCCACACCGGTGCCCGCCTCGCCAACAGTGGTGCAGTCCCCGGCGAGGTCGACCAGCAGCCGGAAGCTGCCGCGCAGCAGTGCCTGGTCGTCGGCGATCAGCACCCGGATCACGCGGCCACCCGGTAGGGCAGGCTGGCCGTCACCGCGAAGCCCCCGTCGGAGCGGGGCCCGGCGCAGAACTCCCCACCGTGCAGCGCCACCCGCTCCCGCATGCCGATCAGGCCGTGACCCTCCCCGCCGACCAGGACCGGCCGCCGGCCGTCGTCGGTCACCTCCACCCGCACCTCGGCGGGCGTGACAGTCACCATCGCGTGGCAGGCGGCCGGCGCGGCGTGCTTCACCACGTTCGTCACCGCCTCCTGCACGATCCGGTAGACGGCGAGGCCCACCGACTCGGGCACCGCGCCGACGGCTTCCTCCCGTCGGACGTCGAGCCGCACGTCGACGCCGCCGATCGCCGCCTGCCGGGCCAGCGCGGGCAGCTCGTCCAGGCCGGGCGTCGGCGCGTACGGGGTGGTGCCCGCACGTAGGACGCCGAGCACCCGGCGGACGTCGGTCAGCGCGTTGCGGCTGGTCTCCTCGATCACCCGCAGGGCGGCCCCCGCCTCCCGGGGATCGGCCTCGGCGACGTGGTTCGCGACGGCCGCCTTCACCACGATGAGGCTCAGCGTGTGCGCGACCACGTCGTGCAGCTCCCGTGCCACCCGCAGTCGTTCCTCCGTGGCGGCCTGGCGGACCAGGTGATCGCTCTGCCGGGCGGCGAGGGCGCGACGCTCCCGCAGCAGCCAGCCGATCAACCAGGCTGGCGCGATCATGACTGTCGCGTAGACCACCGCCCCGGTACGCGACCACAGGTCACCGGCGGTCAGCACCAGACCGACGCTGACCAGGGCGAGACAACCGGCCGCGCTGAGCACCGACCGGCGAGTGGCCGTCGACGTGGCCACCGTGTAGAAGGACAGGCCGATGGCGAACGCCGGCGCGGCGGCGGCGAAGTTGGGAACCACCCCGGTGACCAGCGCCCCGGTGGTGCCGGCGCTGATCACGAACGCGACGGTGATCGGCCACCGCCGCCGGACGGCCAACGGCAGCCCGAGGGCCATCCCGACGAGCACGGACACCCAGAGCGGCTCGCGTACGCCACCGTGCAGTGGCGACTCCAGCGCCGCGTACGGGCAGAGGAACCCACCGACCGCCAGGGCGAGCACGGCGTCCACGAGGTAGAGGTCCATCGGCCGCAGCCGCCGGGTCAGCAGGAGAGCTGTCACGCCCGAGACGGTATCGGTCGGCCGGACCGACCGCGTCCACCCGTGGGCGGTCATCCCGCGGGACGACGTACCGGCGGTTCCGGGCCCGTGCCTCCACCCGGGGGCGGGTCGGAAAGTGTCAGCTGCGGCACGACGCGCGACACCTGCCGCAACCGGCACTGTGGCGGTCATGACCACAGACACGGTGACCCTGACGGGGCTGCGCGCGGTGTACGGCACCGGAACCCGGCGGGTGACGGCGCTCGACGGCGTGAGTACCAGCTTCGCGAGCGGCACGTTCACGGCGGTGATGGGCCCCTCGGGCTCGGGGAAGTCCACCCTGCTGCATTGCGCGGCGGGGCTGGACAGCCCGACCGAGGGGATCGTCACGATCGACGGCACGCGCCTGAACGATCTCGGTGACAACGAGCTGACCCGGTTGCGGCGCGATCGGATCGGCTTCGTGTTCCAGGCGTTCAACCTGGTGACCACGCTGACCGCCGCGCAGAACGTCGAGTTGCCGTTGCGCCTGGCCGGCCGCCGCCCGCCGGCTGAGGACGTGACCGCCGCGCTGGACGCGGTGGGCCTGGCCGACCGGGCCGGGCACCGGCCGAGTGAGTTGTCCGGGGGCGAGCAGCAGCGCGTCGCCGTGGCCCGCGCGTTGATCACCCGCCCGGCGGTGGTCTTCGCCGACGAGCCGACCGGGGCACTGGACAGCGCCGCGTCGCGGCAGGTGCTCCGGCTGCTGCGCAGGCTCGTCGACGACCACGGGCAGACCGTGGTGATGGTGACCCACGACCCCACCGCCGCCGCGTACGCCGATCGGGTCCTCCTCCTCGCCGACGGCCGCGTCGTCGACGAACTGACCGGCGGGATCACCGCCGCTGCCGTCGCCGCGCGGATCGCCGAGCGGGAGACGCGCCCGTCCTCCCCGGTGACGACGCCCGCGGAGTCGTCGTGCTGAGCATCCGGCGCTCGACCAGCGCGTTCGTGGCAGTCGCCATCGGGGTCATGCTCGTCTCGGTCGCCACCCTGCTGCTCGCCTCCGGCCGGCCGCAAGTGCCGGACCGGCTGGCGCGGGCGGCGGTGGTGGTGCAGAGCCCCGAGGCGGGCACGTCGGCCGACAACTTCGCGCCGACCCGGCCCTGGTCCGCCGCCACCGCCGCGGACCTCGTCGGCCGGCTGGGCGGTCTGCCCGGTGTGGCGGCGGCGGTGCCGGACCGGACCTTCTACGCCCAGCCGCTCGTCGACGGCCGTCCCTCAGCCGGCGACACCCGGCGGGAGGACGCCCACCAGGGGCACGGCTGGTCCAGCGCCCAGCTCGGCGGACTGCGCCTCACGGCCGGCGAGCCGCCCCGCACAGCCGGCGAGGTGGTCGTCGACAGTGCCCTCGGGCTGCCGACCGGCGGGCCGGTCACCCTGCTCACCGCGGCGGGTCCGGCGCCGTACACGGTCACCGGTCTGGTCGACGCGCCCGGCGTCCATGTCGCGGACGAGGTCGCCGCCGCGCTCGCCCCCGGCGTCCGGGCCATCGGGTTGGTGCTCGCACCGGGAGCCGATCCGGACCGGGTCGCCGCGGCGGCCGGTGGTGTCGTCGGCGCGGACGGACGGGTGCTGACCGGCGACGCGCGTGGCGCGCTGGAACCCCGCGACGACGCCCGCACCCGCTGGATCGGCATGCAGGTGCTCACCGCCACGGCAGCCCTCGCCGGCTTCGTCACGGTGTTCGTGGTCGCTTCCACCTTCGCGTTCACCGTCGCGCAGCGCCGCCGTGAGCTGGGCCTGCTGCGCGCCGTCGGCGCCACCGCACGCCAGGTCCGCCGCGCGGTGTACGCCGAGGCGCTCGTCGTGGGCGCCTCGGCCGGGCTGGTCGGCCTGCTGGTGGGCGCGGCACTGGCCCCGGTACTGGGCCGGCTACTCGTCGACGTCGGCTACGAACCGTCGACCTTCCGGGTCCGCTACGCAGCCTGGCCGCTCGCCCTCTCACTCGTCGCCGGGCCGGTGATCGCGCTGCTGGCCGTCTGGTCGGCGTCGCGCCGGGCGGCGCGGGTCCGCCCGATGGAGGCGTTGCGTGCAGCGGCGGTGGAGCAGCGGCCGATCGGGCGGCTGCGGATCGGCACCGGCGCGCTGCTCGTCGCGGCGGGGGCCGCGCTCAGCGTCGGCACGGCGACCGCCGACGAGGCCCGCGTCGCGGCACAGTACGCCCTGTACGCGGTGATGACCCTGGTGGCCGGTGCCACAGTGCTCTCCCCGGCGGTGGTCGGCCCGGTGGTGCGACTACTGCGCTCCCCGGTGCGGCGCTCCGGTGGCGCGATCGGGATGCTCGTTCGCGGCGGCGCGTTGACCGCGACCCGGCGGACCGCGTCCACCGCCGCCCCGGTGCTGCTCACCGTCGCCTTCGCGGTGCTGGTGTCCGGGATGGTGCGGACCACCACCGCCGCGTACGCGGCAGGCCGGGCGGACAACGTGAACGCCGGCTGGATCGTGGTGCCGGACCGGGCACCCGGTCTGTCGGACCAGGCGGTCGCCGCGACCGGCGGTACCGCCCTCCTGCCGACCACTGTCTTCCGCACCGACCCCGGCAGCGGGCCGGCCGACCGGCCACTGACCGCGCTCGGTGTGGACCCGGCCGGCTTCGCCGCCGCGAACCGGGCGCTGACCGTCGTCGCCGGCTCGCTCGACGACCTGCGCGGCGACGACACGGTGGTGCTGACCGCCTCGGCGAACCTGCGGCCGTCCGAGCCGTACGCGGTGGTCTTCGCCGACGGGGCACCTGTGACGTTGCGCGTCGTCGCCGTGGTCACCGACGACTCGCTCCCCGGTGATCTGCTGCTGCCCCGGGCGGTGGTGCGCACGCACGACCCCTCGGCGCTGACGTCCACGGTGTACGTCCGGGACCGGATCGATCCTCCGGCCGGCGCGCGGGTCGTCGACGTCGCCACCTGGGCGGCCGAGGCGGACGCCGCCGAGGACCGCCTCGTCTGGCTCTTCACGCTGCTGCTGATCGGTGTGTCGGCCGGCTACGGTGCCATCGCGGTGGCCAACACGGTGCTGCTGGCCGCCGCCGGCCGGGCCGCGGACCTGCGGCTGATCCGGTTGGCCGGGGCGACCCGGCGGCAGGCCATCTGGCTGGTCACCGCCGAGTCCGCCTTGGTGGTGCTGATCGGGGCACTGCTCGGTGGCGGCGTCGCCTTCGTCGGTCTGCTCAGCATCCGCGCCGGCCTCGCCGAGCAGGTCGGCGCGCCCGTCGACCTGGTGGTGCCGTGGTCGGTGATCGTCGGCGTACTGGGGCTGTGCCTGCTGCTCGCCGCGCTGGCGAGCATCCTGCCGACGTGGCGGCTGCTGCGGCACCGCCCCGGGCGGTCACCGGTCGGCCTGCTCGGATGACCGTGTTCCGTTCACTCGACGACCGGCAGCACGACCTCGTTGCGGCGCAGGAACCACGGCGTCCACGGCAGGTCGTAGCGCGCGTACCGGATCGCGCCTGTCGGTTGCAGCCCGGCCGCGGTGACCGAGCGGCCGAGCATGGTGGCCCGTTGACTGAATGCCTGCTCCGTCCACCGCCCGGAGAACCGCATCGCCGCCGCCAGGTGCGCCGGCACCTCGCGGATCCGCACCCTCGGGTCGACCGGTTCGGGCAGGGTGGCGGCGGTGTGGGCGGGCGGCATCACGAACTGGATCAGGTACGCCCCCGGCCGCTCGCCCTCCACCTGGACCACCGGAACGATCATCGCGATCTTCTCCGAGCCGCTGGCCGCGGGCAGCGCCGGCGCGGCCGTCCCGATCGGGTGCCGGGCCCGGTTGGCGCCACCGATGTACGCGGCCAGCGGCCGGAACGCCTCGATCGGCGCCCGGGTGAAGGACGCCTGGATCTGCATTTCGGCCACCAGGTGGGCCGGGTACCGACGCAGCTCGAAGCCGGGGTGTCGGGACACCACCCGGTACGGCTGCTGTTCGGTCATCGCGCGTCTCCCAGGGTCTGCTGGGACAGACGCTACCGCCCGTCCGCCTCCCGCTCGGCCGAAGTCGACGGCTCGGGCCCAGCGGTGACGGCCCGCGCGGTCAGCCGCCAGTACTGCCGCTTGCTCTCGTCGCGCAGCACCACCCCGAGTTGGCCCAGCTCGCGGCGCAGCTCCCGGGCGTCGTCGCGGCGGTCCCGCTCGATCGCCCGTTCGCGGGCGCGCAGCAGTGCGTCCGCGCCGGCGGGCAGACCGGGCAGGTCGGGCACCCACAGCCGGTACGCCGACCGGTGCGGGTCGCCGTCCGCCCAGCTCCAGCCGTGCGTGCGGAACGCCTCCGCCAGCTTGGCGGCCGGCAGGTCCGTCGACTCCCGGACCAGTTCCGCGCCGTCGCCGTCGAGCAGCACCAGGTGCTTGTCGGCGAGGAAGACCACCCGGGCGTCGGCCCGGGCGACGGCCCGGTCCTGGTCGGAGCGGCGCAGCCGGACCTGCGCCGCGTCGACGGTGACGATCAGCCGTTCGGCGGTGCCGATCCCGGCGACGACCAGGCCGGCCAGCACGCCCACCGCGACCGTGCCGGCGGTGGCCTGCGGCTCGGGCAGCCGGTCCAGCCACTCGACCAGGTCACCGAACGGCACCCAGGGCAACCGGGCGAGCCAGCCCGTTGTCGCCGCGAGGAGCCAGCCGAGGCCCGCGCCGACCAGCGGGAAGCCACCCCACATGACGACCAGCTCGGTCACGCCGCCGCTGACGACGGTGCGTGGTCGGTAGCCGGACACGTCCATGGTCAGGACACCTCGCGGCGCAGCGTCCGGAACAGACCAGCGGCCAGCGGGAGGACCATCCACAGCAGCAGGGACACCACGATCCGCCCCCACTGCCCGCCGGTGACGGCGTCGCTGCTGAACAACGGCTCCATGGTCTTGCTGGTGTCCAACCACTCGGACGGGCCACGCAGGGGCTTGACCATCTCGCCGAGCACCCCCCAGATGGTGGGCAGCAGGAAATAGCCGACGATCGCCAGCGGCGGGTTGAGCAGCAGCAGACCGAAGGCGGCACCCGTCAGCACGCCGGTGACCTGGAGGATCACCGCGTTCAGCAGCAGCGACCAGTCGAACTGCCAGGTGCCCGCGCCACCGGTGGCCGAGGCCACGAGCGTGCCGACGGCGGCGAAGACGAGGCTGGCCAGCACCGAGGCGAGTGCGGTCAGCATCACGGCGATGAGTTTAGCGACGACCACCCGTTCCCGGCGGGGCACCAGGGCGTACGTGGTGAGGGCCGTCCGCTGCGACCACTCGCTGGTGATCGACAGGATGCCGAGCACCGGCAGCAGCACCGACACCGGCAGCAGCGACGGGACGAAGAAGTTGGGGAAGGTCTGGTCGGCCTCCTTCGAGTAGATCAGTTGCAGGGTGACGATCACGGCGGTGACCAGGCCGATGGTGATCACCAGCCAACGCCCGGCCCGGGTGTCGACGAGCTTGCGCACCTCCACGGCGGAGAGCCGGAGCAGCGTCGGACGACGTACCGGAGTGTGCTGCCGGGGCGCGACGGCGCCGGCGGCGGGCGCGGTGGTGGTGGTCATCGGACGGCCTCCTTGGTGGATTCGCCGGCGGTCAGGGTGAGGAAGAGCTGTTCGAGGCCACCGCCGCTGGCGGGCCGCAGCTCGGCCAGCGCGACGCCGGCATCGGCGGCGGCCTGGCCGACCGCCTCGGCGTCGGCCTGCACGAGCAGCCCTTCGGAGCTGTCGGCGGGGCTGAGGCCGGCCCGCTCCAGTGCCCGGCGCAGCGCCGCGTCGTCGCGGGCCCGGACCACCGTGCCGCCGCCGGCCAGCAGCTCGTTCTTGTTGCCCTGGGCCACGATCCGGCCGCCCCCGATCACCACCAGCCGGTCCGCGACCGCCTCCACCTCACGCAGCAGGTGGGAGGAGAGCAGCACCGTGCCGCCCCGGTCGGCGAAGTCGCGCAGCAAGCCGCGCATCCAGAAGATCCCCTCCGGGTCCAGGCCGTTCGCCGGCTCGTCGAGGATCAGCACCCGAGGGTCGCCGAGCAGCGCCTGCGCCAGGCCGAGCCGCTGGCGCATGCCCAACGAGTACGCCCGTACCCGACGCTTCGCCGCCACCGCGTTCAACCCGACCAGGTCGAGCTTCGCGGCGACCTCGCGCCGGCTCAAACCCATGGTGTACGCGGACAGCGTCAACGCCTCGCGGCCGGTCCGCCCGGCGTGCTGGGCGGAGGCGTCCAGCAGCACCCCGACCTCCCGTCCCGGGTTGGGCAGCTCCCGGTACGGGTGACCGGAGACGGTGGCGCGGCCAGCGGTCGGGGCGGTGAGCCCGCAGATCATCCGCATGGTGGTGGACTTGCCGGCGCCGTTGGGGCCGAGGAAGCCGGTGACGGTGCCCGGCTCGCACTGGAACGACACGTCGTCCACGGCCGGGTGTGGCCCGTATCGCTTGGTGAGGTTCTCTACCGTGATCATGCCGATGAGCCTGCCCGCGCCGCCCGGCCATCCGCTGCGGCCACCGGTCGGTGCCCCGTCGACCTTGGTCGAGGTTCGGGTCTCGACTTTGGTAGCTGGTCGTGGTGCCCGTCGGCTGCCTAGCATGGGGCCGTGACCAGCCTCGCCGTCCCGGAGCACCCCTGGCTGCTGCCGGGGGAGCTGGTGGTGCCGGCCGACCAGGGGCGTAGGCGTCCGCGCCGCACCACCCGCGACTGGATCGTGGACAGCCTCGCGTTCCTGGCTGGCCTGCTCTGGGTGCTGTTCGTCACCGCAGACGCCCTGTCGCCGGATCCGGCGATGGCGATCCCGCTGCCGCACCACTGGATGACCGGCGTGGACGCGCTGCTCGGTCTGGTCTGCTGCGGTCTGCTCTGGGTGCGCCGACGGTGGCCGCTCGGGCTGGTCGTGGCCACGACACCGCTGACCATGTTCGCGTTGGCCGCCGCCATTCCGCTGCTGATCTTCTACTTCACCCTGGTGGTGCACCGACGGACGGCCGTCGCGATCGCGGTCACCGGCGCCGGCCTCGTCACCAACCTGGTCTTCAGTTGGGTGCGTCCGGACCCGAACATGTCGTACTGGGAGACCGCGTCCTGGGGTGTGGTGCTCAGTTTCGCGGTGCTGGCCTGGGGGATGTTCGTCCGGGCCCGTCGGCAGTTGATCGTGTCGCTGCGCGAGCGGGCCGAGCGGGCCGAGGCCGAGCAACAACTCCGGGTCGCCCAGGCCCGCCACCTCGAACGCACCCGCATCGCCCGGGAGATGCACGACGTGCTGGCCCACCGGATCTCGCTGCTCAGCCTGCACGCCGGGGCGTTGGAGTTCCGCCCGGACGCGCCGCCGGACGAGGTGGCCCGCGCCGCCGGGGTGATCCGGGGCAGCGCACACGCCGCCCTCCAGGACCTGCGGGAGGTGATCGGGGTGCTCCGCGCCGAGGGTGACCACGACGTCGACGCCCCGGAGCCGCCCCAGCCGACCCTCGCCGACCTGCCGGCCCTGATCGCCGAATCGCGCTCGGCCGGCGTCAACGTCAACGTCAGCGACATCGTCGACCGGTCCGGGGAGGTGCCGGCGGCGCTGGGCCGGGCCGCGTACCGGATCGTGCAGGAGGGGCTGACCAACGCCCGCAAGCACGCGGCCGGCGCGGCCGTCACCGTGGACGTGGCCGGTGGGCCGGGCGCTGGTCTGACCGTGGCGATCGGCAACCGGTGGCCGGTCGGCGCACCGCCCGGGGGGACGCTGCCGGGCGCCGGCACCGGCCTGGTGGGCATCAGCGAGCGCGTCACGCTTGCCGGCGGCCGGCTGGCCTACGGCCGGGACGACGCGGGCGACTTCCGGTTGGCCGCCTGGCTGCCGTGGCCGGCGTGACCGGGCCCTCGGGCGTGATCGGGCCGTCGGGGCCGGAGTCGGCCGTGCCGTCGGTGCGCGTGTTGATCGTGGACGACGACGCCCTGGTCCGGGCCGGCCTCTCGATGATCCTCGGCGGCCTGCCGGACCTGACCGTGGTCGGTGAGGCGGCCGACGGCGGCGAGGTGCCCGCCGCGATCGCCGCGTACGCCCCGGACGTGGTGCTGATGGACATCCGGATGCCACGGGTGGACGGGTTGACCGCCACCGAGGCGCTGCGCGCCCAGCCGCACCCGCCGGAGGTGCTGGTGCTCACCACCTTCGACGCCGACGAGCAGGTGCTGCGGGCGCTGCGCGCCGGGGCGGCCGGTTTCCTGCTCAAGGACACCCCGCCGGCGGAGATCGTGCACGCCGTACGACGGGTGGCGGCCGGCGAGGCCACGCTCTCCCCGACGGTGACCCGGACGCTGATCGCCCACGTGACCGCCGCCACTGGCGGGCCAGCCGGTCCCGACCCGCGCCGGGAGCGGGCACTGCGGCTGCTCGGCGGGCTCAGTGAGCGGGAGCGGCAGGTGGCGGTCGCGCTGGGGCGGGGTCAGACCAACGCGGAGATCGCGGGGGAGTTGTTCATGAGTGTGGCGACAGTGAAGGCGTACGTCTCCCGGCTGCTGACCCGACTGGACCTGAACAACCGGGTCCAGGTGGCCCTGCTCGTGCACGACGCCGGCCTGGTCTGAGCCCCGTCGTACCGGAATTGAACTTTCGTCCGGCGCCGGCCGTACCCATGGCCGAGGATGTCGGTGCGGTGAGTCCGCCGTACCGCTGCCGAGCTGCGGGAGGCCTGCCGTGCGAGTTGGTGAGCAGTCGACGGATCCCATCGATCAGGTACTGGGAGAGGTGCCAATGCCGGCACCGCTGACCCCGGAGGACGTTCGGCTCGCGGTCCGGGCGGTGGTTGTGCACACCGCCGAGGAGTGGCCCACCGGGCCGCTGTGCCGCAACGACGGTGCCTCCTACCCGTGCCGCCTGCACCGCTGGGGGCGACGGGTGTTGGAGACACACGGGCTCAACGAGCGGCAGATCGAGGCGGTGATCCGGCACGGCAACCCGTTCGTGCACGTGCCCTTCCCCTTCACGGCGACCGGGCCGTCGCGGCAGCAGGCCGCGCGGGTCGTCTCGCCGGGGGCGCGGTCCACCGCTGCTGGCCGGCCGGTGACGCCCCCCGTCACCGCGCCGCGCTGGCCCCGGGCGAGCTGAGCACCCGCCCGACCTGGGGCGACACGACGCCGGCCCGACGCGAAGATTCCCTCCGCGTCGGGCCGACGTCGCGCTGGGCGGAGGGCTCAGTTACCGACGCCGCAGTCCGGCGCGGACCAACTCGTTGTGTTCGAGCTCTGGTCGCTGTTGTTCTCCCGGCGCGAGTCGAGGTGCACGTGGTCGTCGTGGTCGGGGTAGCCCGGCCCGTAGATCCCGCTGAAGCCGTTGTTGCGGGCGCCGCGGGCGATCTGGCACAGCGAGGACGAGCGCGCGGTGACGTCGGCCGCGTTGCCGTACAGGTGCTGGCTGTCGGACGCGCCACCGACCTGGTTGTTGCAGGCGCGGCTGCGGAAGCCGCTGGACACGTCGAGGGGTTTGTCGCCGAGGCTCTTGCGGAGCGCCTCCAGCTTCCACATGGTGCGCAGCGCGTTCTGCCGGGTCTGGGCAGTCGACAGCGGGCCACCGCCGTATCCGGACCCGCCGCACCCGTTGTCCAGTTCGCCGTGGCTGAAGTGCGCGGGCGTGCAGTCGTTGTCCTGTAGTTGGTACAGCTTGGCGTAGGTCTGCGGGCCGGCGACACCGTCGGCACGCAGCCCGTACGCCTGCTGGAACCGCTTGACCGCGGCGGCGGTCTTCGGCCCGTACTGGCCGTCGTTCTCCACGATGTCCCGGTAGCCGGCCCAGCCGGCGACCCGGATCTGCAACTGGCGGACGTCGTCGCCCGAGCGTCCCTGGTACAGGTTGCGGGTCCAGGTGTAACAGCCGTCCGCGTGTGCCGCTGGTGCGGCGACCACCGCGGCGATTGCTGCCCCGGGCAGCGCCAGGGCGAATGCGACGGCGACCCGCTTCAAGGTGTTTACGCGCACAGAAGTCCTCCCGATAGGAGAGCGAATGGGGTGGCTCCAGGACATCGACCGAGAAGTCCCGCGATTTCCACCCTGACACTGATCGGTGCGGTTGGAGGTAATTAACGAGAATCGTCCTCACAAACTGTCGTCCCTGGGTGTTGGCTGGGAATTAGGCTGATTTGCCAAACAGTCATCGACCACCGATCGGGGCCGCGCCGGTCAACCACGACCAAGCACACCGAACGTCGCAATCAGTCGGACCGAGGGTGATGTTCCCTTGTCACAGGTGGGCGGTAACGTCAGGCCGGGACGGCGGGATGGCGGAGGTGCACGTGGCACGCGGTGGCGTCTTCTGTGTCGAGGGTCAGTGGCACCGTGACCTCAACGAGCGCGGCTCCGTGTTGCCCACCCTCGAGCTGCTGGAGCGACTGGGCAAGATCCGCTTCATCCACAAGGACGCGGCCACCCGTGACGAGTTGTTCTACTTCCTGGACCGCTGGCTGCTCAAGCAGTATGCCGACCACCGGGTCGGCTTCTTCGCCATGCACGGAGAGCCGAGCCGACTCTGCCTCACCGACTGGCAGTCCGTGGAGTTGAACGAGGTGGCCGACCTGATGGCCGGCCGTGCGGAGGGGCGGCGACTCTATTTCGGCAGCTGCTCGGTGCTGCGGGCCTCGGACGCGGTGTTGCGCGAGTTCCTGGAGGTCACCGGAGCCGCGCTGATCTGCGGTTTCAGCCGAGAAGTCGACTGGGTCGAGTCGGCGGCCTTCGAGACCGTCCTGCTCGACGTGCTCGCCAACGGCCAGCGGCACAACGCCGCGGAGCTGCGGATGGGCTCCGCCCACTGGGCGCCGCTCGCCGCGTACCTCGGCTTTCGGGTGATCTATGCCAACGGGCGGGCCTGGCGCCCGTCCAGCCGCCCCCGGGTGCCCACCCAGGCGGTGCACCGCTCCGCGGCCCGACCGCGCTGACCCGCCGCCGCCGCGTCGCCGCCACCCTGGTAGGAACGGGGAATGGCGCGCAGCATCGCACGGAACACCCGGGTCGACCGGGACAGCCTGCTCGACTTCCTCCGACCGCGACACCGCGTCGTGCTGATGACCACCCGGGCCGACGGTCGTCCGCAGTCGTCCCCGGTCTCCGCGGGGATCGACGGGCAGGGCCGGCTGGTGGTCTCCACCTATCCCGAGCGGGCCAAGGTGACGAACATCCGCCGCGACCCCCGGGTGTCGGCGTGCGTGCTCAGCGACGACTGGAACGGCCCCTGGGTGCAGATCGACGGCACCGCCGAGGTGCTCGACCTGCCCGAGGCGCTGGAGCCGCTGGTGGACTACTTCCGCAGCATCTCCGGCGAGCACCCGGACTGGGACGACTACCGGGCGGCGATGGTGCGTCAGGGCAAGTCACTGATCCGGGTCACCATTGACGCGTGGGGTCCGATCGCCACCGGTGGCTTCCCGGCCCGCCTCGCCGACTGAGGGCGGCCCTCGGCGGTGCTGGTCAGTCGACCAGGGCCGAGTAGACGAGCTGGCGCAGCTGGGAGCGCAGCGGATAGCTACTCGACGGCATCAGCTGGGCGAACAGCAGCGCGGTGACCTCCTCGGCCGGGTCCACCCAGAAGGCGGTGCTGGCCACCCCACCCCAGTAGAACTCGCCGACGCTGCTCGGCACCCGACTGGGGATCGGGTCGTCGACCACCGCGAACCCGAGGCCGAAGCCGATCCCGTCCAGGGTCGTCTCGGCGAAGCCGCCGGTGGACAGGGTGCCCAGATCCTGGCCGCCCGGCAGGTGGTTGCGGGTCATGAACCGCACCGTGCGCGGCCCGAGCAGCCGCACCCCGTCCAGTTCGCCACCGCGCAGCAGCAGTTGGGTGAAGCGGTGGTAGTCGGCGGCGCTGGAGATGAGACCGCCTCCGCCGGAGAACAGGGTCGGCTTGCGGTACGCGCGTGCGCCGAGGCTGTCGTACCGGACGGCCTGGCCGGTGCGCGGGTCTGGTACGTAGAGCGCCGCCAGCCGGTCGGCCTCGTCGCCGTCCACCCACCAGCGGGTGTCGGTCATGCCCAGCGGGCCGAAGATCCGGTCGGCGAAGAACGCGTCGAGGCCCTGCCCGGAGAGCACCTCGACGAGCCGGCCGAGCACGTCGGTGGCGACGGAGTAGCCCCAGGCGGAGCCGGGTTGGAACAGCAGCGGCAACTCGCCGAAGGCCGCACACGCACCGGCGAGGTCGACATCCTCCGGCGGGTGCAGGTCGTAGCCGGCGGCCCGGTAGAGCCCGTCGACCACCGAGGTCTGCAGGAAGCCGTACGTCAACCCGGCGGTGTGGGTGAGCAGGTGCCAGACCCGGATCGGCTCGACCGCCGGCACGGTGTACGGCTTGAGCGTCGACCCCTTGGAGTAGACCCGCAGGTCGGCGAACTCCGGCAGCCAGCGGCTGATCTCGTCGGTCAGCTCGAACCGGCCCTCCTCCCACAGCATCATCGCCGCGACCGAGGTGACCGGCTTGGTCATCGAGTAGATCCGCCACAGCGTGTCGGCCTCGACCGGTGTGCCCGACTCCCGGTCGGCCAGCCCGTACGTCGAGGAGTGCGCCACCTCGCCACGACGGGTGACCACCACCTGCCAGCCGGCCAGCCGGCCGTCGTCGACGTACCGGCCGAAGTGCTCGTCGATCCGCGCCAACCGCGCCGGGTCGAAACCGATCTGATCCGGGTCCGTGCTTCGCGCGACACTCACGCCGCCGAACCTACTAGCCGGTACGCCGACACCGGAAGGGGGCCGCCACCAGCGACGCCGACCGTCGGCTGTCGGTGGTGGCCACTAGCCTGGCCGGATGCCGGAGCTGACCGAGGATGTGACCTTCCGCAACGAGGACTGGTACGGCGAGGAGCTGGTCGACAGGCACTTCGCGGGTTGCGAGTTCTTCGACGTGGACCTGACGGAGGCGGTGAGCCGGGGTGTGGTCTTCACCGGGTGCACGTTCGGCAACGTGCTGTTCAACGCCTCCCGGCACGTCGACTCCGCCTTCACCCGTTGCGTCTTCCAGCGGTGCAACTTCTTCGAGGCCGAGTTCTCCGGCTGCAAGCTGGTCGGCAGCACCTTCGTCGAGTGCGACCTGCGGCCGATGGCGGTAGACGGCGGTGACTGGTCGTTCGTCGCGCTGCCCGGTGCCGACCTGCGGGGTGTCCGGCTGACCGGGGTGCGGATGCGCGAGGCGGACCTGACCAGGGCCAATCTCACCGGTGCCACGGTCACCGGGGTCGATCTGTCCGGCGCGCAGCTGCTCAACGTCCGGCTCGGCGGTGCCGACCTGCGCGGCAGCGACCTCACCGCGCTCGACCCGACGCTCGTCGAGCGGGCCGGTGCCATCGTCGACGCCGAGCAGGCCATCGTCATCGCGCAGCTGCTCGGCTTCCGGATCGGCTGACCCCAGAAGGCCTTCGGGCCTCACCGGTCCCGGTGCGGGCGGGCCCGGTTCGACCGACGACGTTCGGTCGCGGGCTGGACACGTCCGGCGGTCCGGATCTAGCGTGTCGTCCACACCGGTATAAACGTGAAACGGCTTACAGTGGACGGTCCGGTCCGCGGCGGTCGATGGCGGCCGGGTGGTGGAGGTGGAGGGGTCGGTGGCGGACGAGGACCGCACGCGGGCACAGACCCGCACCGCGCTGCGCCGGGTGGCCCGTGCCCGACAGCGGCGGCGCTGGGCGGTGGAGGGGGCTGCCGTACTCGTCTGCCTGGTGGTGTTGGTCTCGTACCTCGCCAGCCGGTCCGACCCGGAGCCCGGCGACGACCAGGCGGGCGACGCGCCCGCCGGTGCCGCCCGTTCCGTGGCGCGTCCGGGCACCGACGGGCGCACCGGCGAAGCGGGGCCGGCGATGCCGGGCCTGCGTCCGCGCCAGCGCCCACCCTCGCCCGACCCCACACCCTCGACCAGCGCTCCCGCCGCACCGCCCGCGTCGCCCGCGTCGCCGGGGTCCCCGGTGCTGTCGGTGACCCAGGCAGAGATGTCCGCCGAAGTCGACCTCACCGCCGTGGGCACCCGGGACTGGGTGCACTGGGGTGAGCGTGGCGGCAACTCGACGGTCCGCAAGCGCTCCGGCTCCGGGGAGATCGTCGACGCGGGTGGCGCCGGCACCCGGGTCGGCTGGGACGGCAACCAGGAGTACGTCCGCTGGTCCGACGGCTCGTCGCAACGGTCGACGAGCGGTACTGCCAACGGCGTCTACACCTGCGGTGCCGGCAACGGGTTCACCCTCGCCGTCACCGGCAGCGGCGAGCCGCGCACGGTCCAGGTCTACGGCGGCATCTGGATGGCACGGGGTCGCCTGGAAGCGCGCCTGTCCACCGGCGGGCCGGCCCGCACCGCCGTGCTCGAGGATCCGTACACCAGTCAGAGCGCGCAGTTCACCATCCGGTTCTCGCTGCCGAAGAGCGCCCGACTGCTGCTGACCTGGACCGTTGAGAAGGTCTTCACCCCGCACTGCGGCAACGTCGGCCTCCAGGCGGTGGCGGTTCGCTGACCGACCGGTCGCACAGCGGGACAGTTTGTCCGTCGCGTACCGTCGAGGAGGTCGTAACTTTCTGCTGTCCCCATCCGACTATCCAGTGTGGAGGCAGCGGAGATGAGCAGCAGGACCGCCCACCGCGTCCGTCGCGCCGTTACGTCCGGTGCCGATGAAACGTCCGGGGAGGTGCTCCGCGACATTCCCCTGCCGCCGTACGTGACCGGCGAGGACACCCAGTTCGCGGTGCGGGCGGTGGTGGTGCACGCCCCCCAACGGTGGTCCGGGGGAGTGGTCTGCCGCAACGACGCCAGCCCGCACCCGTGCCGCCTGCACCGCTGGGGCACCCGGGTGCTCGCACTGCGCGGGCTGCGGGCGGCCGACATCGCCGCGCTGATCGAGCGCGGCGACCCGACGGCGGTGGTCCCCCCACCGGACCGGTCGGCCTGACCGCACGTCCGGCCGGGAGACGCCGGTGCGCCTCCCGGCCGCCGCTCAGCAGGTGATCGGCTTGACCCAGGAGCACTCGACGCCCTCCGGGGTCCGGGGGGTCTCCGGCACTTCCGGCGGTGCCACCCGTGCCGTCGTGGTCGTGCCGCTCTCGCGGTATCCCGCCAGCGCCACGGCGATCTGGTCCTCCAGCGGCTTGACCGACGCCGTCAGGTAGTTGTTGAGCAGGATCGAGAACGCCAGCAGTCGACCGTCGGCGCTGGTGACGTAGCCGGAGAGCCCGGAGACGCCGGTCAGGCTGCCGGTCTTGGCGTGCACGTTGCCCGCCGCCGGGGTGCCGGCCATCCGGCTGCGCAGGGTGCCGCCGACGAGCCGCTCGGGTTGCCCGGCGATCGGCAGCGCCGAATACCAGGTGGTGAACCACGGTTCGGCGCGGACGGCGTTCAGCAGGTCAACGAACTCCGTCGCGGGGACCAGGTTGCGCCGGGACAGGCCCGAGCCGTCGCGCTGGCGCAGCTTTCCGGTGTCCATGCCGGCGTCGGCCACGTACTCGCTGATCGCGGTCACACCGGCCGTCCAGGTGCCTGACCCGGAGACGACCCGGCCGATCTCCTTGGTCAGCACCTCGGCGTGCCCGTTGTTGGAGAGCTTGAGGAACGGCGTCATCAGCTCGCCCAGGCTCATCGACTCGTGCTGCGCCACCGGGTCGGCCGTCTCCGGGGTGGGCTGGCCGAGCACGGTCCGACCGAGCACCCGGACGCCGTGCCTCTGCAGCGCCGCCCGGAACACGTCGGCCGCGTAGCCGGTGGGCTCCCAGACGGTCACCCAGTCGCTGGCGGGCTCGTCGCCGACGGCGATCTGCCCGGTCACCACGACGGTGTTGCCGCCGTGTTCGCGCTCGATCGTGATCGAGGTGCCGCCCTCGGCGACAGTCTTCGCACGGTTGTCGACGCGGACGTACGCGGTGGGCGGGGTGGTGCTGACCGTCGGTGCGGCGCCGGCCCGGGCAGCCGGCGCAACGTGCACGATCACAGTGCCCGCGTCGTAGTCGGTGTTCGGCGCTACGGTGAGCGCGGAGACCTGGGCGGCGTAGTAGTAGGGCTCGTCGTCCCAGGTCCAGTCGGGGCCGAGTCGGGTGCGGTCGTAGCGGGTGTCGTCGGCGACCAGGTTGCCGGTCACCACCCGTACGCCGTCGGCGGCGACCTGCGCGGCGAGGGTGTCGTAGTCCTCGGCGAGCATCGTCGGATCGCCGCCGCCGCGAAGGTAGAGGTTGCCGGAGAGCAGGCCCGCGCGGCGCGTGCCGGTGCCGCGGACGTCGGTGGTGAAGCGGTGCCCCGGGCCGAGCATCTCGAGGGCCGCCGTCGAGGTCAGCAGTTTGGTGTTGGAGGCCGGGATCAGCCGGCGGTCACCGTTGCGGTCGTACAGCGTCTGGCCGGTGCTGGTGTCGACCACGACCACCGACGTCTGCGCGCCGGCAAGCCGGGCGTCGGCGAGGATCGTGTCGATGGTGGCGCTCAGTCGGGTCGTCGCCGGGGTGGGCGACTCGGCCGTGGCACCGGGAGCTCCGGCGGTGGCCGCGGCGGCGACAAGCGTGAGCAGCGCGAGGGCCCGGGCAAAGTGACGGCGATGCATGCGCTGATGCTGTCATGAAGGTATCCGCCGGAGAAGGGCCTCGGATGCAGGTTCTTGCCAACCGGTTACGTGGGCCGGCCGACCGACTTGTCGTGACCACCCCAGTAGTGCCGCTGCGCCCCCATCACCATGGGTGCGACAAGCGCGGCGAGTGCCCCGCCGAGCAGCGGGAAAACGATGAACACCCAGAGCTGCCGCAGGGCCACGCCACCCTCGAAGACCGCCGGGCCGAACGCGCGGGCCGGGTTGACCGCCGCCCCGGTCAGCGTCACGCCCACCAGTTGGGTCGCGGCGAGAGCCAACCCGATGGCCAGACCGGCGGTGCCGGGATTCTCGCTACGACTTGTCACCACCAGCACGACGAGCACGAAGAGGAAGGTCAGGACGAGCTCCAGCACCGCCGCGCCGCCCCGGTTGATGTGCGCGCCGTAGCCGTTCGTGCCCAGCGCCGCCGTCTGGTCCGCGACGTCACCCCAGCGGGTCAGCGCCCACAGCACGAACGCGGCCACCGTCGCGCCGACGAACTGCGCGATCCAGTACGCCACCGCGCCGATCACCGAGATCTTTCCGGAGAGCAGCACACCCAGCGTCACCGCCGGGTTGACGTGGCTCCCGGACAGTGGGCCGATCGTGTAGACGAGAGCGACCATCACGAACCCGAAGGCGAGAGCGACCACCACCACGCCGCCCTGGACCCGGGCGGCGACGGCGCTACCGACGCCGAAGAAGACCAGCAGCAGGGTGCCGAGGAACTCTGCCGCGTACCGACGAAAGTCGCTCATGAATTGAGCGTAAGTGCAGGTCAGGTGGCTGTTGTCGGAATGGCTATCTGCGACCGACGCGAGCGGCGGTCCGGGGTTGGCTACCCCCGTTCGGCCGGATTACACAGGTGCGCCGGCCCCCGCTGTCGACTGACCTGGCTCTATTTGACGGATGCCTGGTCAGCGGGCACGGTGGGAGTGCAGGGGCCGTCAGCTGCCCCGATTCGATGCGACGGCGACGACCGTTCGCCCTTTCGCCTCACACGTGCGCTCGTACGCGAGCCGACCATCCGGTCCGGGCACCGCACCATGCCGACCGCGAGCCGAGAATCCACGAGGAGTTCCACACATGCTCACCATGACCGACAACGCCGTGCTCGTCATCCGTGACCTCGCCAACCAGCAGGACGTCGCCCAGGACGGCGGCGTACGCATCGCCGCCGACACCGA
Organism: Micromonospora sp. NPDC049101; assembly: GCF_040648675.1. NCBI lineage: Bacteria > Bacillati > Actinomycetota > Actinomycetes > Micromonosporales > Micromonosporaceae > Micromonospora > Micromonospora sp. NPDC049101. The sequence continues at coordinate 182,622 of NZ_JBEZED010000014.1, forward strand.
GGCCGGCTCGCTGAGCGTGGAGTTGGTGCCCGAGCCGGTGCAGGGCGACCGGGTGATCGACAATCAGGGCGCCCGGATATTCCTGGACGAGGACGCCGCCGAGTTGCTCGGCGACGCCTCGGTGGACGCCACCGTCGACGACGAGGGCGTCATCCAGTTCGGCTTCACCGAGCGGCAGTAGGCTCGTCCGCCCGTCGCGGCGGGGAGGGGGCCGGACACGAGCGCGCGGCGCCGCTTCGACCGTGGTCGGAACGTCGCCGCGCTCTGGCCGTCTCCCACCATCGCAGCCGTTCGGCGGTACGCCAGCGGGGACCTGGCTCGACCGGCCGTTCGTGCCGGTCCGGTGTCACGATCCCCGGTCCGCTGGGATCCAAACCCGCAGACCGTGGGGAATTCCGTCATTCGCGAGTCCCGACGTCCTGCGGCGCAGGACGCCGGCGTCTGCGGTGGCATCCGTCATTCCCGGCGTGGCCCGCTGCCGGACGGGGTATGAGCCTGGTCATGGAGCATTTCACGATCGCGACCGAAGCTGAGAAGAGCCCGGATTTCCGGCGGGTGCTGTGGACCGGTGAGCACACCCAGTTGGTCGTCATGACCATCCCGGAGGGTGGGGAGATCGGCGAAGAGGTGCACGAGGACGTCGACCAGATCCTCACCTTCGTCAGTGGCATCGGTGAGGCCCGGGTCGCCGGTTCGAAGCGGAAGGTCGTCTCCGGTGACCTGGTGGTCGTGCCGGCCGGGACCAAGCACAACTTCGTCAACACCGGCCCGAACCCGCTGGTGCTGTACACCGTCTACGGCCCGCCGGAGCACGCCGACAAGGCCGTACACCGGACCAAGGAGGAGGCCGACGCGGCGGAGGAGGCCGGCAAGGACGAGCCGCCGACCTCGTGACCGCTCGGGCAGCGGTCTGATCCGGGCCGATGCGGGTACCCCCGGCGGGTGGAGCAGCAGCCGGCGATCTCCGACTACGGATTCCTCTCGGACTCCCGATCGGGTGCGCTCGTCGGCAGGGACGGCTCGATCGACTGGTGGTGCCCGCACCGGTTCGACGGGGCCTCCGTGTTCGGGCGGCTGCTCGACCCGACCGCCGGGCACTTCCGGCTCGCCCCGGTCGGCGCCGGTGGCCCGGGGCACCGGGTGGAGCGCGCGTACCTGCCGGGCACGTTGGTGCTGCGCACGGTGCACCACACGCCGCACGGCAGCGTGGCCGTCACCGACGCGCTCGCCGCCGAGGTCGGCGCCCGCGCCCACGAGCTGGGGATGAACTCGCCCGCCGTGCTGATCCGGGTGGTCGAGGGGCTGTCCGGGCGGGTCCGGATGGGCCTGGATTTCGCACCCCGACCGGAGTACGGCCTGCTCACGCCGTACCTGCACGAGCAACCGGACGGTGGGGTGCTGGCCGGTGCCGGCCCGGTGGTGCTGGTGCTGCACGCGCCGGGCCTGCGCCTGCACGTGGGCCGGGACCGGGTGACGCACGAGTTCGAGGTGTCCGCCGGTCAGGTGGTCGGGATGGACGTGGCGTACGGTGCCGCCTACGGCGACCCGCCGGCCCGACTGGACCCGGTGGCCGCGCTCGCCGAGACGGGTCAGGCGTGGGACGCGTACCGGGACGTGCACACGTACTCCGGCCGGTATCCCGATCTCGTCCGGCAGAGCGCGACGGTCCTGACCGGCCTCACGTACGCCCGCAGCGGCGCGGTCGCCGCCGCGCTGACCACGTCGCTGCCGGAGCGGATCGGCGGCGACCGCAACTACGACTACCGCTACTCCTGGCTGCGGGACTTCTCGTTGACCATGCGGGCGCTGTGGGTGGCGGCCTGCCCCGACGAGGCGTCCCGGCTGTTCGCCTGGGCGTCGCGCTCGATCGGCCGGATCGGCGACCAACCGGTGCCGGTGCTCTTCGGGTTGGAGGGCGAGCGTGACCTCTCCGAGCACCACTGCCACCAGCTGCGCGGATACCGCGACAGCAGGCCGGTCCGGATCGGCAACGACGCCTGGCGGCAGCGGCAGCTCGACGTGCCGGGTGAGGTGATGTCGGCGGTGTGGCGGTTGCGCGACTATCTCGGCGCGCCGTTCGAGGGCGAGCTGCGCGAGATGGTGCTCGGGTTGACCGAGCAGGTGGCGGCGACGTGGCACCTGCCGGACCGGGGCATGTGGGAGACCCGGGGCGAGGAGCGTCACTACCTGTCGTCCAAGGTGATCTGCTGGTTGACGCTGGACCGGGCGGTGGGTCTCGCCGACCGGCTCGGGGAGAGGGCCGACCCGCGCCGCTGGGCCGGGGTGCGCGACGAGATCCGCGAGGCCGTGCTGCGCGAGGGCTGGAACGAGCGGATCGGGGCGTTCACCGGTTCCTTTGGTTCGGCGGAGCTGGACGCCTCGGCGCTGACCCTGCCCGTGGCGCACTTCCTGCCCGCGACCGACCCGCGGATGCGGTCGACGATGGCGGTGGTCGAACGGGAGCTGGGCACGGACGGCGGGCTGGTCCGACGGTGGTCGACCGACCCGGGCGGGTTTCTGCTGTGCTCGTTCTGGTTGGTGGAGTGCCTGGTCATGGCGGGCGAGACACCGCGGGCCGAGGCGCTGTTCGAGCGGGTGGTGGGGTACGCCAACGACGTGGGGCTGTTCAGCGAGCAGGTCGACCTGACCACCGGCGAGCAGCTCGGCAACACCCCGCAGGCGCTCTCCCACGTCGGGCTGATCAACGCGGCCTGGCGGTTGACCAAGCCGGACAGCTACTGAGTCACCTCAGCACGGGTACGCCGGACACGTCGACCGTGTCCGGATACTTCAGCCCGGCACCGGTGTTGAGCACCACCACCCGCTCGCCGGCCCGGATCCACCCGCCGGCGCGCAGTTGCCGTGCCGCCGTGAGGCAGGCGGCCCCCTCCGGGCAGAGCAGCAGCCCCTCGCGGGCCGCGAAGTCCCGGAGGTCGGCCAGGATGTCCGCGTCGTCGACGGCGACGGCGGTACCGGAGGACTCGCGCAGCGCCGCCAGGATCAACTCGTCGCCCAACGGGGCCGGCACGGTGATGCCGAACGCCACCGTGTGCGCGTCCGCCCACGGCTGCGCCCGGTCCTCACCGGCGGCGAACGCCCGCACGATCGGTGCGCAGCCGGTCGACTGCACCGCCACCAGCCGGGGCAGCTTGTCGCCGACCCAGCCCAGCTCACGCAGCTCGTGCAGTGCCTTGTGGATGCCGATCAGCCCGACACCGCCGCCGGTCGGGTAGATGATCACGTCGGGCGTCTGCCAGCCGAGCTGCTCGACGATCTCGTACCCCATCGTCTTCTTGCCCTCCAACCGGTAGGGCTCGCGCAGCGTGCCGGCGTCGAAGATCGCCCCGTCCGACTCCGCGACCAGCTCGGCGACCCACCGGCCGGCGTCACTGATCAGCCCGTCGATCAGGCGCAGGTCGGCCCCCGCGGCGACGCACTCGCGCCGGCAGATGCCCGGGGCCTCCAGCGGCATGACGATTGTCGCGCCGATCCCGGCCCGCGCGGCGTACGTGGCCCAGGCCGACCCGGCGTTGCCGTTGGTGGGCATCGCGATCCGCCGTACGCCCAGCTCGCGGGCCCGGCTCACGCCGACCGCCGCGCCGCGCGCCTTGAACGAGCCGGTCGGGACCAACCCCTCGTCCTTGACCATCAGGTCCGCGATGCCGATCTCGGCGCCGTACGCCGGGGCGCGCAGCAGCGGAGTCCAACCCTCGCCGAGCGTGGTGACGTGCCGGGGGTCGCCGACCGGCAGGAGCTCCCGGTAGCGCCACAGGTCGGCCGGGCGCAGTCCGAAGCGTTCCGGGGTGAGGACCTCCGCCACCGCCGGCAGGTCGTAGCGGGCCAGCAGCGGGGAGCCGCACTCGCAGAGGTTGTGCAGCGCGTCGGCGGCGTACTCCTTGCCACAGCGCGGGCAGTCCAGATGGGTCAGGTACACGTCGCTCCTCGCCGTCAGACCGCGTCGATGCTCAACCAGCGCCGGCTGCGCCGCCCCGGCTCGTACACCGAGTCCAGCCGCTTGGCGACCACACCCGGCAGGCCCTGCTCCCGGCCGGCGCGCAGGGCCTCGTCGCCCGCGCCGGGGAACCACGGCGGAGTCTGCCAGTGCGAACCGGCCAAGGCCAGCCCATCGAGCAGCTCCCGGCGTTGCGCGTACGGCACGTCGACGCTGCTCACGCCCTCCAGCCAGAGCAGGTCGACGAGCAGATACTGGGCGCCGGCCGGGACCCGACCGCCGCTGGCCGGGCGGATCGGGCGGACCCGGCCGGCGCCGTCGATGCGCACCAGCACACCATCGAGTACGGCCTCGGTGGGCGCGAGCGCCTCGGCCATCGCCCGCAGCCACGGGTAGCCGCCGGTGATCTCCTCGTCGGCCTCGGAGAGCAACCGCAGCCGCCCACCGGAGACGTACGCCAACGCCCGGACGCCGTCCCAACGCAGCTCGTACCCCCAGGCGGCACGGTCGCGAGGGAGCCCGGCGGCGGCCGTGGCGCGCATCGGGCGGACCAGGTCGGGCATCGGTGCCCAGCCCGGCGGCGCCGGGTCGGTCCGCCGGACCATCCAGTCCCGGCCCCCGGTGGCGAAGAGGACGTAGCGGCCGGCGGTCCGGTCGCCGGAGAGCGTCACGATCACCTCGTCGTCGCGCCACTTCTCGCACCGGTAGGTGCCCCGGTCGTGGATCGTCATCCGGCCGCCGCCGTACTCGCCCGCGGGAATCTCACCGGAGAAGTCGAGGTATTCCATCGGGTGGTCTTCCGTGTGCACGGCGAGGTGGTTGCGACCCGGGTCGCGGGGCAGGCCGCGCGGCACCGCCCAGGACGCCAGCACCCCCTCGTGCTCCAGGCGCAGGTCCCAGTGCAGGCTCCGGGCGTGGTGCTGCTGGATGACGAAGCGCGCGGTGTCGCCGTCCGGGCCGGCCGCCGCGGGGCTCCGCTCGGGCACCGGCTCGGGGGTACGCGTCGCGTCCCGTCGTCGCCGGTACTCCTCCAGCCGGTCGGTCACACCCGCATTCTGCGGCAAACCGGATCGGTGCGCTGAATGCCGGAGTGTCCGGTTCGCTCGGCGGCCGGGCGCTCGGCGGGGTAGAACGGACCTCATGGACCTCACCGACCAGCCCACCGTCCTGCTCCCGGGCGACGTACGGATGCCCCTGCTCGGCTTCGGCACCTGGCAGGCCACCGGCCAGGCCGGGTACGACGCGGTGCTGGCCGCGCTCGACACCGGCTACCGGCACGTCGACACCGCCACCGTGTACGGCAACGAGCGCGAGGTCGGCCGGGCGGTGCAGGAGAGCGGGCTGCGCCGGGAGGACGTCTTCATCACCACCAAGCTCCCGCCGAACCGGGTGGGCCAGGAGCGCGCGACGTTGGAGGCCAGCCTGGAGGCGCTCGGCGTCGACCAGGTGGACCTCTGGTTGATCCACTGGCCGCCGTCGTCGCCGTCGGACAGCATCCCGCTCTGGCGTGAGCTGCTGGCAGCCCGGGACGAGAACCTGGTTCGGGCGGTCGGTGTCAGCAACTACAGCACTCTGCAGATCGACGAGCTGATCCAGTCGACCGAGGAGAACCCGGCGGTCAACCAGATCGAGTGGAGCCCGGCGCTGTACGACCGGCAGCGGCACGCCGAGCACCGGGACCGGGGTGTGGTGTTGGAGGGTTACAGCCCGTTCAAGACCAGCGACCTCAGTGACCCGGTGCTGACCAGGATCGCTGCCGCGCACGGGGTCTCGCCCGCGCAGGTGGTGCTGCGGTGGCACATCGACCACGAGATCGTGGCGATCCCGAAGTCGGTGACCCCGGAGCGGATCACCGCCAACTTCGACGTCTTCCACTTCGCGTTGACAGCGGAGGAGATGCGCGACATCGATGCCCTCGGCGAGGTCTGACTCGGCGGTTTCCTTCAAGGGCGGATTCGGTGCTGAAGGGTATCGACATCGACGTTCGTGACGGTATAGCGTGCCCGTCATCACGTTCGTCGATGCGTTAGCACCCGTCGTCGCTGGAGGATCGCCATGGCCCGATCACCATCCATCCGTCTGCGCCGCCGCGGCGTGCTCGGCATCCCCGCCCTGGTGGCCGCCGCGCTGACCGTCGTCGCCCGGCCCACTCCGGCGAGCGCCGCACCGAAGGCCGAGTGCCTGGCCGACCTGCTCCGGGACGCCTGATGGCGACGGTCGGATGGCTGGTGGACGTGCTGCGCGCCGCCGGCGTCCAGGTCGTCGTCGAGGGCGACTGGCTCAACCGGATGCGGCCCGGCTCGTTCGACCCGATCGGGGTGCTCTGGCACCACACCGCCTCGACCTCCAGCGCCAGCAACCCGCACCCCGCGCTCGGCATCTGCATCAACGGCCGCTCCGACCTGCCCGGACCGCTGTGCCAGGCACTCGTCGACTACCACGGCGTCTTCCACGTCATCTCCGCCGGGCGCTGCAACCACGCCGGGGTCAGCGGCGGCAGCGGCCCGATCCCCGCCGGGGACGGCAACACGCTCATGATCGGGTGGGAGATCGACTACAACGGCGTCAGTCAGGAGATGACCGCCGCGCAGTACAACGCGTCGCTCGCCGCCACCGCCGCCGTACTCACCCGCCTCGGCCGGGACAGCAGCTACGCCCGGGGCCACCGGGAGACCAGCACCACCGGCAAGATCGACCCGTCGTTCATCGACCTGAACGTCATGCGGGCCGACGTGGCGGCGCGGATGGCCGGCGGCACGGCATGGTCCTCCACCGTGGACAACACCACCTCCGGTCGGTTCACCGCCAGCGCCAACTGGGGTGTGTCCACGTTCTCCAGTCAGCGGTACGGCGCCGACTACCGGTACGCCGACCCGGTCGCGGCCAGCGACCCCGCCTGGTACCGGTTCAATGTGCCGGCGGCCGGCAGCTACCGGGTCGAGGCCTGGTGGCCGACGAACTCGGGCTACAACAGCGCCACCCCGTACATCGTCGCCACCAGCACCGGCAACAAGACGGTGTACGTCGACCAGCGGGTGACCGGTGGGCAGTGGCGGGTCCTGGGCACGTTCACGCTGCCGGCCGGGGACGCCAACCGGGTGGCGGTGAGTCGGTGGAGCAACGCCGCCGGCCTGGTCATCGCCGACGCCGTCCGCCTCACCCGAGTCTGACCTCGGCCGCCCGCGCTTGATCGACGCCGCCGGCGCTTGATCGACTCGACTTTCCGAAAGTCGGGGGGTCCCGGGCGTGATGATGCCCCGACTTCTGGTAACCCGAGTGGATCAAACCGGGTGCCGGATGTCAGTGGATTGATTTAAGGTCGTCGCTCCACCTCAACAAGGGAGCCCAGTGATCCGTCTTTCCACAGTCCTGGCCGCCGGCATCGCTGCCGCCGCCACGGTCACGCTGGTCGCCGGCCCGGCGCAGGCCGACACCGTCAACCGGTCCGCGCACGCCCATTTCGACGGCGACGGCAGCATGTTCGTCGACGTGACCCGGCCGGCGGTCGGCGACACAGTTGTCGACGTCGAGTGGCAGAAGAGCGTTTGTGCCGTCACCGACGGGGTGCGCGGCTGCGACACCGTCTCCCGCCGCGCGTACGACGTGCCGGTCACCCGCTTCTCGTTCTCGTTGACGGGTGCGAAGCTCACCGCGACGGTGCCGTACCAGGAGTCTCAGCAGCACTGCGACTTCGTCGACGGAGACGAGATCTGCGGCGAGGGGCAGGAAAGCGCGGGCACCACCACCCTCAAGGTCACCTGGGTGGCTCTCGACGAGCCGCTCCGGCGCGAGCGGTGGACGGGCGAGGACGGCAGCGTGCACATCAGCACGTCCGCGTGGACGACCGTCTCGGGCAGCGGTTTCGGCACCACGTACGACGAGTCGGCGACCAGCTTCGGCCAACTGAGCCGGACGCGGACCATCCCGCCGGCCGCCTGAGCAAGGCCGGCACCGACAGACGCCGCGGGGGCGTGACCTGAACTGTCACGCCCCCGCAGCCTGTCGAGAGCACTCAGCTCCGGGAGCAGCTTGCCCCGTTGAGCGAGAAGTTGGTCGGGGACGAGTACGCCCCGCTCAGCGTGCCCTGGTAGCCGAAGCTGGCCGTGCCGCCGGGTGCGATGGACCCGTTGTGGCTGATGTTGCGGGCGGTCACCGCGGACCCGCTCTGGCTCACCGTGGCGTTCCAGGCGTTGGTGACCTGCTGCCCGCCGGGCAGGCTGTAGTTCAGCGTCCAACCGTTGATCGCGCTGGACCCGGTGTTGCTGATCAGCACGTCGGCGGTGAAGCCGTTGTTCCAGGAGTTGGCGGTGTACTTCACCGCGCACCGGGCGCCGCCCGGCGGCGGGGTCGTCGGCGGCTGGCCGCCGCCGTTGACGTTGGCCGAGAACGAGGTCACCGCGAGGCCGACGCCGCCCTGCCACGGCTCGAAGCCGGCCTGGATGCTGGTCAGGTACCAGGAGTTGTTGATCGCGCCCCGGTTGCGGACGTCGTTGATGAAGTCCAGCACGCTGAAGTTCAGGCTGGAGATCGCCGACGGCGCGACGTACGAGATGACGTTGTTGGAGCCGTTGCTGCCCTGCCACACCTGCCACGTCCGGCCGGCCAGGTTCGTCGAGCCGACGACCGAGCCGATGGGCTGGATCGAGCCCTGCCGGTTGAGCCAGATCATGATCTCCATCTGGTTCACCCCGTCGCGCTTGGGCGAGGGGTCCAGCCAGATGTCGTACGACGCGTTGTAGGTCGCCCCGCCGACGTAGCGGTAGGAGATGCTGCTGGTGGCGCTGCTGATCTGGCTCACCTGCATCGGCAGGTTCGTGCCGGGGGAGCAGTTGGTGTAGTGGCAACCCAAGAAGATCGAGGGGTACGCCGTCGGCGCGCCGTTGGTGGGGCTGCTGCCGTTGAGGGTGGTGATCTCGAAGCCGTTGCTGGTCGCGTTGATGCACTGCTGGGCGGTGGTGCCCCAGCGGTTGTTCTGCACCACGTACCGCCCCTGGATCACGGTCGAGCCGTACTGCTCGCAGATCTGGGTGTCGGCGGAGGCGGTGCCGCCGAAGGCCACCGCTACCAGTGAGCCGGCGAGCAGCAGGCCGGCGGCGGCCAGGGCCCGAAGTTGACGTTTCATGACGCTCCTTGACTCGGCGCATGCCGGGCGCCGGATGTGGTGGGGTCGTGCGGGAGCGCTCCCACGCTCAAAGACACATTTACATGTCTGAAACTGCTGCGCAACCGCACGCGTCAAAGTGAGGAATCGTGCGGATTACCGCGTCCCACCGGACGGCTGTCGACGGGCTACCGGCTCACGACCGCGACACGCCGACGAGCGGCTCCGGACGGCCGAATGGGCCTGGCGTGCGTCGATCGCTCCGAGTAGCGTGTTGCCTCCAACGCGTTCCGCTCCCCCTCCGGAGGCGTACACCACCATGGGTGGCTCCCCCCTGCGCATCCTCGTCGTCGGCGCGGGCATCGCCGGCCTGGCCGTGGCCCGGGCGCTGCGCCTCGCCGGCTTCCGGCCCGACGTCACGGAGAAGCTGCCACCCGGGGAGTGCACCGAAGCCGGCCTCTACCTGCCCGGCAACGCCGCCCGCGCGCTGCACCGGCTCGGTCTGCACCACCCGGTCCGCCCGCTCGGGCAGGTGATCCACCGGCAGCGGTTCTTCGACGCCACCGGCGCGCGACTCTGCGAGGTCGACCTGGACACCCTCTGGGCCGGCGTCGGCGAATGCCGGGCGCTACCCCGGGCCGACCTGCACCGGGTGCTGCTCAGCGGCGCCGGCGGCGCCGTCCGGCACGGCGCCGAGGTCCGCACCCTGGAGCTACTGCCGGGGGCGGTCGGTGTCACCTTCACCGACGGCACCACCACCGAGTACGACCTGGTCATCGGCGCCGACGGGCCACGCTCCTCGGTGCGCGCGCTGGCCGCGCTCGGCGGGCCGCCCCGCCCGGTCGGTCAGGTGGTCTACCGGGCGGTGCTGCGCGACGGCCCGCCCGTCACCGAGTGGACCGCCCTGCTCGGCCAGCGCTCCGGGTTCCTCATGGTGCCGATCGGCGCCGGGCGACTGCACCTCTACGCCGACGAGGCCGGCACGGAGGCGCCCGCCGACCCGCTGGCCCGGCTGCGCGACCTCTTCGCCGACTACCGCGGCCCGGTGCCGGAGGTGCTGGCGGCACTCGACCGGGTGCACGTCGGGATCACCGACGAGGTCGAGTTGGGCCGCTGGCACCGGGGGCGGGTGCTCCTGGTCGGGGACGCCGCCCACGCCACCGCGCCCACTCTGTCCCAGGGTGCGGCGATGGCGCTGGAGGACGCGGTGGTGCTGGCGGAGTCGCTGCGCGCCGCCGGCAGCGTGGAAGCGGCCCTGGTGGCGTACGAGAGTCGTCGTCGTCCGCGTACCCGATGGGTGCGGGACCGGACCCGGGACCGCAACCGGACCAGGGACGTGCCGCCGGCGCTGCGCGACCCGCTGCTGCGCGGGCGCGGCGGCCGGATCTTCGGGGAGCACTACCGGTTACTGCTCGGCCCGCTGTAGGCCCGTAGTAGATCGTGTCACGCCACCCCACGCGGCGCTGCGACCTGCCGGGGACTATCCTCCTTGCGGATGACGGCCCGCCGATAACCAGCGTGTGCCGAGCGGGACAACCGAGAACCGGAGGCCACTCGTGACCACCGTCGCACCCAAGCCGGTCGTGACCCGGCCCTGGCCGGTCCGGGAGCCGGTCAAGGGGTCGGCCATCGCGCGGCTGCTGCGAACCACGGACGCGAAGCAAATCGGGATCATGTATATGGTCACCGCGTTCGTGTTCTTCATGATCGGTGGCCTGATGGCCCTGGTCATGCGGGCTGAGCTGGCCCGACCCGGGCTGCAGTTCCTGTCGCCCGAGCAGTACAACCAGCTCTTCACGATGCACGGCACGATCATGTTGCTGTTCTTCGCGACGCCGATCGTGTTCGCTTTCGCCAACTACATCGTGCCGATCCAGATCGGTGCGCCCGACGTCTCCTTCCCCCGCCTGAACAGCTTCGCCTACTGGCTGTACCTGTTCGGCGGCACGATGGCGACCGCCGGGTTCCTCACCCCGGGTGGCGCCGCCGACTTCGGCTGGTTCGCGTACGCGCCGCTGAGCAGCGTCGAGCACTCGCCCGGCGTCGGCGCCAACATGTGGATCATGGGTCTGGCCATCTCCGGTCTGGGCACCATCCTCGGCGCGGTGAACATGATCACCACGGTGCTCACCCTGCGTGCGCCCGGCATGACCATGTTCCGGATGCCGATCTTCACCTGGAACATCCTGGTCACCAGCCTCCTGGTGATCCTGGTCTTCCCGCTGCTGGCCGCCGCGCTCTTCGCGCTCGCCGCGGACCGCATCCTCGGCGCCCACGTGTACGACGCCGCGACCGGTGGGCCGATGCTCTGGCAGCACCTGTTCTGGTTCTTCGGGCACCCCGAGGTCTACATCGTCGCGCTGCCGTTCTTCGGCATCATCAGCGAGGTCATCCCGGTCTTCTCCCGCAAGCCGATCTTCGGCTACAAGGGTCTGGTCGCCGCGACCGTCGCGATCGCCGCGCTCTCCATGAGCGTCTGGGCGCACCACATGTTCGCCACCGGCCAGGTGCTGCTGCCGTTCTTCAGCTTCCTGAGCTACCTGATCGCCGTGCCGACCGGTATGAAGTTCTTCAACTGGATCGGCACCATGTGGCGGGGTCAGGTCAGCTTCGAGACGCCCATGCTCTGGGCGATCGGCTTCCTGGTCACCTTCCTCTTCGGTGGTCTCACCGGTGTGCTGCTGGCCAGCCCGCCGATCGACTTCCACGTGTCGGACTCGTACTTCGTGGTGGCGCACTTCCACTACGTGCTCTTCGGCACCATCGTGTTCGCGGTCTTCGCCGGCATCTACTTCTGGTTCCCGAAGATGTTCGGCCGGATGCTCGACGAGCGCCTGGGCAAGGTGCACTTCTGGCTCACCATGATCGGTTTCCACACCACGTTCCTGGTGCAGCACTGGCTGGGCAACGAGGGCATGCCCCGTCGGTACGCCGACTACCTGCCCAGCGACGGCTTCACCACGCTGAACACGATCTCCACGATCGGCGCGTTCATCACCGGTATCTCCACGCTGCCGTTCCTCTACAACTGCTGGAAGTCGTACAAGACCGGCCCGGTGGTCGAGGTGAACGATCCCTGGGGTCACGGCAACTCGCTGGAGTGGGCGACCAGCAGCCCGCCGCCGCTGCGCAACTTCGACCGGATGCCCCGCATCCGCTCCGAGCGTCCGGCGTTCGACGAGAAGTTCCCGGAGCTGGCTGCCGGCGGCCAGAGCCTGGCCGGCCCGCCGGAGGGTGGCTCGAAGCCGCTCACCAGCGAGTCGGACGGCGGTGCCAGCTACCGCGAGGACACCGCAAGCGACATCGACCGGCACTGACGAGCAAGCCCAGCCGTACGACGGGCGCCGCCCCCGGAACCACCGGGAGCGGCGCCCGTCGCCATGTCCGGCCAAGCGCCCGTGCGCCTCGCGTCCGCGCGCCCCGCGCCCCGCGCCCGCGCCCCCGGCGTCCCGGCGCTCCCGCGTCCGCCCCGGATTTCCGCGTCCGCCCCGGGTTTCCGTGCCCGCCCGCGGGCGTCCGCCCCCGCGCCTGCGCCTGCGCCAAGATCCGCGCAACTTCCCGGATGTTGCTGCCTGCGGCGCGGTCTTGTCGGCGGCCCGGCCCGGCCCCGAAGGGGGCTAGGTGCCCGAAGCGTCTGATGCCTGTGAGTCATCAAGATGACTCACAGGCATCACACTCTTCAGCATGCCCGCATGCCCGCATGCCCGCATGCCCGCATGCCCGCATGCCCGCATGCCCGCATGCGGGCCGGATGCCCGGCGGGCGCCAGACTGGTCGACGCCGCGCGGCACGTCCGGGACTGACCAGGTCGCTGCGCCTCCGACCCTCAACGCGTCGGCGCGAGACCTGTCGGGGCGGCCCGGTCAGCGGGCGGCGGGGGTGAGGTCGGCCTCGACGGGCGGCGGCGGGGAGGCGGCGGCGTTGCGGCGGCGGCGTAGCTCGATCGGGAGCACCACCAGGGTGACAAGTGCGCCGAGCGCGCCGGTGACCACGAAGCCCCAGAGCGGCGCGGTGGCGTCGATGACCGCACCGGCGAGCGGCGCGCCGATCGCGATGCCGACGGTGACCGCCGATCCGTGCAGGCCCATGGCCTCACCGCGGACGGCAGCCGGGACCAGGCGGCTGACCGCGTCGGAGGACGCCGCGATGGTCGGCGCACAGAGGGCGCCGGCCGGGATCAGCGCCAGGCACAGCAACCACCAGTGCGCGCCGCCCAGCCCGACCGGGATGGTGCACAGGGCGAGGGCGGCGGTCAGTGCCAGCGGGGAGAACGAACGGTGCACGGCTCCGTAGGCGAACCCGCCGACCAGCGAGGCGACCGCCCAGATGGCCAGCACCACGCCGGTCCAGCCGACCTCGCCGCTGGCCCGCAGGACGGCGACCACCGCCACGTCGGTGCCACCGAGCACCAGGGTCGCGGCGGCGCTGAGCGCCAACACGGCGAGCAGTCGTGGCGTCAGCCACTCCCGACGCGGTACCCGGCGCTGCGGGCCGGTGGCCTCGGCGGCACCGCGGGTCGGCGGGTTGACCACCCACAGGGCGATCCCGGCGGCGACGATTCCACCACCGACCAGGTACATGGTGGTCTGCGCGGAGATCGCGGTGACCAGGGCCACCGCCAACGCCGGGCCGATCATGAAGGACAGTTCCACAGACATCGAGTCCAGCGCGTACGCGGGGCGGCGTTGGTCCTCCGGAACCAGCGTGGCGATCGACTGACGGACCACGGAGAAGATCGGCAGGGCCAGGCAGCCGGCCACGAAGGCCGCCGGCAGCAGCAGCGGGTACGGCAGGCCGGGAGCGGTGGACCAGAAGATCGCCTCGGCGATGGCGGTGAGCACCAGGACCGGGCGCAGGCCACGCCGGTCCACCAGTCGGCCCAGTAGCGGCCCGCCGATCGCCGCGCCCACGGTGACGGCCGTGCCCACCAGGCCGGCCGCCCCATAGCCTCGATCGAGGTCGAGCACCACGTGGAAGGTCAGGGTCACCCCGGTCGCGGTGAGCGGGATGCGGGCAAGCACGGCGACCAACAGAAGCGACCGCAGGCCGGGCAGGGCGAGCGCCTGCCGGTAAGGTTTCATGTTCACGTAGGTCCGTACCTCCGGCGACATCCTCGGCCGGCAGCGGCCCGAAGGCCAACGAATTACGGTCTTATGCGGCCCTGATCACAGGCTCGCCGTGCAGGGTCACCCCGGCGCCGTCCATGGCACGCAGGGCCACGTCGGTGGTCGCCGGGGCGACGGCTGCGGTGAGTTCGAGCAGCACGGTGGTGGCGAACCCCTCCCGGGCCGCGTCCAGCGCGGTCGCCCGGACGCAGTGGTCGGTGGCGATGCCGACCACATCCACCCGGTCCACGTCGTGCCGGCGCAGCCAGTCGGCCAGGCACTCGCCGTCGTCGGCGTGCCCCTCGAACCCGGAGTACGCCGCCGCGTGCTCGCCCTTGTGGAAGATCGCCTCGACCCGACCGGTGTGCAGCTCGGGGTGGAACTCCGACCCGGTGGTGCCGACCACGCAGTGCCGCGGCCAGGACTCCACGAAATCCGGCGGATCGCCGAAGTGCGCTCCCGGGTCGACGTGGTAGTCCTTGGTGGCGACCACGTGCGACCAGCGGTCCGGCTCGGAGGCGAGCAGCCGGGAGATGCCGGCGGCCACGCCCGCGCCGCCCGCGACGGCCAGCGAGCCACCCTCACAGAAGTCGTTCTGCACGTCCACGATGATCAGCGCGTTGGCCATCGAGGATCTCCCTTCGAGATCGGATCGAGCGGAAGGCTCAGTCGGCGGGCACGACGGAGACCGGCACCGCCGGGTCGCCGGCCGAGAGTTTCAGCCCCTCCCACGGGATGGAGATCAGGCATTCGCGCAGGTGCTCGCGCGACTCGTCGAGGGTGGGCAGCGACACTGGCTCGCCCGCGACCACGTACGAGTGTTGGAGCATGCGGTCGTTGGGCTGCCGGTCCGGTACGCCCTGCGGCACGATGATCTCCTCGGTGGCGGTGCCGGTCGGCTTGTGCCGGCGGACCGCCACCTTCCGGCCGCCGATTGTCGCCTTGTGCTCGGAGCGCTTCACCACCGGCCGTCCCTCGACCTCGACGAGCTTGTAGACCAGCCCGGCGGTCGGCGCACCGGAGCCGGTCACCACGGCCGTGCCGGCGCCGTACATGTCCACCGGTTCGGCGGCCAGTGCGGCGATCGAGTACTCGTCGAGGTCGCCGGAAACAATGATCTTGGTCTCGGTGGCGCCCAACGAGTCGAGCAGCTCCCGGGACTGTTGGGCGATCACCGCGAGGTCGCCCGAGTCGATCCGTACCGCCCGCAGCTCCGGCCCGGCGACCGCGATCGCGTTGCGGATGCCCTGGCTGATGTCGTACGTGTCGACAAGCAGCGTGGTGTCCTTGCCCAGCGTGGCGACCTGCGAGGCGAACGCCGCCCGCTCGTCGTCGTGCAACAGGGTGAAGGCGTGCGCCGCCGTGCCCGCCGTCGGGATGCCGTAGCGCGCACCGGCGGCGAGATTGGAGGTGAACCGGAAGCCGGCCAGGTACGCGGCCCGCGCCGCGGCCACCGCCGCCTCCTCGTGGGCTCGGCGCGACCCCATCTCGATGAGCGCTCGACCCCGTGCCGCGGTCACCATCCGTGCCGCCGCCGCGGCCACCGCGCTGTCGTGGTTGAGCACGGAGAGCACAAGTGTCTCCAGCACCACACACTCGGCGAAACCGCCGGAGACGGTGAGGATCGGTGAACCGGGGAAGAACAGCTCACCCTCGGCGTACCCGTCGATGTCGCCGGTGAAGCGGTAGTCGGTGAGCCAGGCCGCGGCCGCGTCGTCGACCACCCCGGTCCGCAGTAGGAAGTCGACCTCGGTGGGGTCGAACCTGAAGTCGCGGATCAGCTCGATCAGCCGGGCCGTTCCGGCGACCACGCCGTAGCGGCGGCCGCTGGGCAGCCGGCGGCTGAACACCTCGAAGACGCACCGGCGGTCGGCGGTGCCGTCCCTCAGTGCCGCACTGACCATGGTCAGCTCGTAGTGGTCGGTCAGCAGTGCGGGGCGGTTGATGCTCACGGCCCCAGCCTAAGGTTCAGTCCGCGTAGCCGCCCTCGTGGCCCGGGATCGCGCGCAGCGCGGCCCCCAGCTCGGCTCGGCCCGCCACGCCGAGTTTGGCGTAGATCCGCTGGAGGTGGTTCTCCACCGTGCGTGCCGAGAGGTAGAGCCGTTCCGCGATGGCCCGGCTGGGCGTGCCGTGCGCGGCGAGGCGGGCAACCTGCCACTCGCGTTCGGTGAGCACCGGTGCGCCCGCGTGCAGCGCTGGCGTCCGGATCAGGTCGCAACCGCCGAGCAGGCCCGCCAGGCGTTCCCGGGCGTCGTTGGCCGCGGTGGAGTGCTGCCGGCGCAACCGCTGCACGGCCTGGGCGGTGGCCTCGGCGGCATACACGGCCAACTCCAGTGCGGCGTAGTCGTCGGCGACCGCGAGCAGATCCGCGGCGGAGTCGGTCACCGCCGCGCGGGCATGCCGGGCCAGCAGCGGTGGAAGCACCCCGTCGACCCGCTCGGACAGCTCGGCCAGGCGCTGCGCCACCGTACGCCGGCCACCGTCGGAGCAGGTGGGCCCGATCGGCATGCCGGCCTGGTCCAGCCGGACGAGATCGTGCAGGACGTGCACCTCGTGCCCGGCGAAGCCGTCCGCGCGCAGCCGGTCCACCAGGTCACTGAGCTGTTTGACCGCATCCGGCAGGTCACCCGACGCGGCGAGCGTCGCACCGCGGGCCTGCTCCAGCCACGGGTAGAGCACCGCCATGCCGGGTGCGTGGGTGCGGTCCGCCTCGGCCATCGCCACGGCGGCCTGCGTGGCGTCACCGCGCAGCGCGGCGGACTGGGCTCGCTCGGCCTGGGCCAGACCGGCGTAGACCCGGCTGGTGGCCAACACCGCGCAGGCACCCAGCGAGGCCCGGATGGCGGCGTCGCTCTGCCCGCGCAACCGGGCCGCGTACGACTGGAGGATGGCCAGGTAGCCGGTGCCGAGCCGGAAGTCACCGGCGCCGGCGAGGTCGGCGAACTCGTCGGCCACTATCGCGTCGATCCCGGCCAGGTCTCCGGTCAACATGAGCCGGGTGCCCCGGGCCAGCTCCAGAGCCAGTTGCAGGTACGGCATGTCGGTGCGCCAGTTGGCCACGGCGGAGTGCACCTGGGCGATCGCCGTACCGCTGCGGGTCAGCTGGCCCTGCGCGGCCTGGACGTACGCGATGGTGCAGCGGGCCAGCTCGCGGGCGGCGACGCCGGCGGCCGGCCGGTCCAACACCTGTTGGCTGAGCCGGACCGCGGTGGTCGTGTCCAGTCGGTGCAGGCGCATGATCGCCTCGAAGGCGTGCACCCGGGACCGGTCCGCGGAGTCGCTGAGCTGCTCGACGCGGCTCGCGATCTCCTCCACGGTGGACTCCTGGCTCAGCCCCCAGTAGCTGACCATCCCGCGCACGGTCAGCCAACGGCAGAGCCGCCACTCGTCGCCGGCCTCGGGGGTCACCGCGTCGAGGACGTCGATGGCCTCGTCCGGCCGGTCGGCGAACATCAGGATGGTGGCCAGCAGCTCGGCCGCGTCGGAGCCACCACCGGCGTGCAACGCGGCACGTGCCAGCCGGGTCGCCAGCGGCACGTCGTAGCGGGTGAACGCCTGGACCGCCGCGTCCACCAGCAGGGCCGGGTCCTGTGCGGTGCCGGAGTCGAGGCGCCACACCGCGACCCGCAGCAGGTCGTCGCGGCGGCGCTTGCCGACCTGCTCGAGCAGCTCCGCGAGGTGGGCCTGAAGTCGGCGGGTGCGGCTGACCGGGCAGCGGCGGCGCATCACCTCGCCGTAGAGCGGGTGGGCCAGCCGCACGTTGGTGCGTCGGTCGTGCTGGACCACGCTGATCAGCCCGCGCTCCTCGGCGGTCTCCACGTCCGACTGGTCGGCGGCCTGCCGCAGGAGGTACAGGCCGAGTGGTTCGCCGAACGCGACGAGCTCGACGACCGCGCGGACGCCGTCGGTGAGTTTGCCGACCCGGGTGTCGATGAGGTCGGTCAGGTTGGGCGCCAGCTCCAGTCGCCCGGTCCACTTCCAGATCCCGTAGGTGCGTTTCAACTCGGAGCTGCCGTTGGCGGCGTGCACCAGCTCCCGCAGCAGCAGCGGGTTTCCGGCCGACAGCCGGCCGAGCCGGTCGGCGGAGCCGGCGTCGACCGGGCCGCCCAGGATCGCCGCCAACAGACCAGCGGTCTCCGCCTGCGGCATCGGGGTCAGCTCGACGTGCTCGACCAGATCGTCTGTCCAGAGTGCGCGGATCGGCAGGGGGATCTGCTCGCCGTCGCGCAGGGTGCCGACCACTGTGGCGTTCTCCGAGCGGGCGACCAGGTGGACCAGCGCCGCCGAGGGTGGGTCGAGCAGGTGGGCGTCGTCGATGGCGAGCACGATCCGTCGACCAGCCGCCTGCTGTTGCAGCACGTTGAGCGCCCAGCGCAGGATGCCGGCGGGGGAGAGGCCCTGGGGCTGCTCGGCGGGGAGGACCTGCACCAGCCCGCCGAACGGCAGCGCCGCGGTGGTGGCGCTGGCCGCGATGGACCAGATCGCGAAGCGTTCGGTGGGCAACGTGCTCAGGCCCTCGCGCAGCAGCCGACTCTTGCCGATCCCGGCGCTGCCGCTGAAGAAGAGCCCCCGACCAGCCTCGCCGGTCACCGCCGCCAGCAGGCGGTTGAGCTCGTCGGTCCGGCCGACGAACTTCCATCGACTCATTCGCGCAGCATATCGACCGGAATCCGTCCGCGCCCGCACCGTCACTCAACGAAGTTGAGTAGTCGCACAATTACCGGTGAGTATCCGGAGTGTTCCACCTGGTTGCCGACCCGCACGTAGTCTTCCGGCATCCGGGTTTCTTCACCGGATTTCGCACCCGACCGGGCGTCCGGTCGCCTGCCCCGGGAGGCCACCTGATGAAGCAGGGCCCTCTCCCCTCGGTCGACTCGTCGGACGACGTGGCCGGCCCGGTCGATCTGCCCAGCTGCGGTCCGCTGCCCACCCAGGTCGGCGTGACCAGCCCGGCCCCGGACGAGCCCCTTGGCGTGGTCGCGGTCGGCCCGGCCGGTGCCGAGCGACGCGCCGTGCTCGCCACGCTGCTCGGGCTCGACCCGGTCATGCTCACCGTGCCGGCCGGCAGTTGGCTACTGGTACGCAACGCCAAGGTGCCCACCCGGGCGGCGTTCGTGCCCGGATACCGCCAGCCCCACTCCTACGGGGCAGACCGGAACGCGGCCGGCCCGGCGTTGGCCCGTCCACCCCGGCGGGTCGAGCTGAGCGTGCCCGAGCCGCTGCTGCGGCACTTCACCCTGATCGACTCACCGGACACCGCCACGTTCGGCCTGGCCGGCAGGCCGGTGCTGCTCGACGCGGTGGGCCGGGCCGGTGCACTGCTCTTCGTGATCGCCGCCGACCAGGCGTTCACCGCCGCCGAGCTGAACCTGCTCGCCGAGGTCGCACCGACCGCGGTGGAGGTCGTCTTCGCGGTGACTCCCGGCGTGGCGGGTTGGGCCCCGCCGTCCGACGGTATGGCGACGACGGAGGACGCGGGGGCGTCCGTCCCGCCGGCTGCCGGTCGGGCGACCGAGGTGGACGCGGCCGCGGTGACCGTGGCGGCCCACCGCGCGGCGCTGTTGGCCGCGGTGCCGGCGCTGGCCGGCGCGCGGTGGTTCCCGGTCGACGCCCACTCCGCCGACTCCGCCGCCGACCTGCGGCGGGCGTTGGTGGTTTGGTCGTCGGGCGAGGGGCTGCGGCGGGCCAGCGCCGACCCGCCGGTGCCGCCGGGCCAGCACGACCGGGTCGCCGTGGCCGCCGATCCGGGCGGCTGGTCCGAGCACCTCGACCGGCAGACCCGATCGTGTGCGCAGCGGATCCGCCAGCATCTCGCACTGGAGCTGGCCAACATCCACCTGCGGGCCGTCCAGGAGATCGTGTTCGGGGTCGGTTGCGCGGGCCTACCGGACCTCCTGGACCGGGAGATGGCGGCGTTGTCGCTGTTGGCCACCGCCCAGTGCGACCAGGCGGTGCGCGGCATCATGGCCGACGCCGCGGCCCGGGTGCTCGGTGGGCCGCCGGTCGAAGGGGTGCGGCGGCGGATCGCCACCGCAGTGCAGTACGGCCTGGCCGATGATCGGCCCGGCCACGAGCTGGACAAGGTGCTCCTGATCACCAGCACGGCCGGGGTGGCCACGTTGACCGGCCCGGAGGCGATCGACGCCCTCGCCAACTATCCGCCCGCGTCCCGCGCCGAGGTGCTCCCGCCGGTTGCGGTGGCGCTCTCCGGCGGGTGCTGGCAGCAGTGGCGTACCCCCGGCAACGACGACCACAGCGCGGCGCGGGCCTGGTCCCAGCGCGCGGTGCGGGAGGTCGAGCTGGGGTTGTCCCGGGAGGTCTCCCGACGGTTCGAGGTGATCCGCCTCTCGCTGGGCGCGGTGCTCTCCGATGCAGTCGATCACGGCATCCTGCTCGCCTGACGGCGTGGCCGCCCCCGAGTCCGGGGCCGCGTCCCCGCACGCGTCCGACGGTGTCCAGGGCGGGTCAGGGGTGTCCGGGGTGGGCGATCCGCGCCGGGCCGGCGTTCCGGTTCCTCGGTTCCGGGAAACCGGTGGCACGATGGGGGGTATGGCGGCTCCACAGGTTGCACCGGTCGAGACGCCGGACACTGATGAGGTGCCGGCGGCTGACCGGCAATGGGTGACGATCGTGTGGGACGACCCGGTCAATCTGATGACGTACGTGACCTGGGTCTTCCAGAAGCTTTTCGGCTACAGCCGGGAGAGGGCCGAGCAGTTGATGCTGGACGTGCACCACAAGGGGCGTGCCGTGGTCTCCACCGGTGCACGGGAACGGATGGAGCACGACGCGTCGCAGCTGCACGCGTACGGGCTGTGGGCGACGGTGGACAAGTCGTGAGCATGTTCCGCCGGCAGGCCGGCCGCTACGTCGCCACCTTCGCCGTCGACGAGGTGCGGGTGCTGCGCAAGGTCGCCTCCGAGGTGGTTGGCCTGCTCACTGACGGCTTCGACCACACCGACCCGGTCGTC
The DNA here is from genome assembly GCF_040648675.1 of Micromonospora sp. NPDC049101. NCBI lineage: Bacteria > Bacillati > Actinomycetota > Actinomycetes > Micromonosporales > Micromonosporaceae > Micromonospora > Micromonospora sp. NPDC049101. The sequence continues at coordinate 203,751 of NZ_JBEZED010000014.1, forward strand.
GGTCGGCTCTTCCCGGCGGTCTATCCGCAGGACGCTCCCGGGACGGCCGAGTTCCGCCGCTACACCGAGGGCGACCTGAAGACCGCGAAGATCGATCAGGCGGGGGCGATCCTGGCCGCGCTGCCGGACGACGCCGGCGGTGAGGTGCGGCTGGACGCCGAGGCGGCCGAGGCGTGGCTACGGGCGCTCAACGACGCCCGGCTCGCGATGGGCGTCCGTCTGGAGATCAAGGACGGCACGGACCTGGGCGAGGAGTTGGACGACGCGGTCGCCGAGGATCCGGGATCCAGCCGGGTGTTCCAGCTCTCGGTCTACGCGTACCTCGGATATTTGCAGGAGTCGCTGCTCAACGCCTTGATCGACTAAGCGTGACCGGCACCACTTCGGCCCGTGCCCGACAGGCGTTAGGCTGGTGCACGTGCTGAGCATCGACCGGTCGATCATCGACGCGATCGTCGCCCACGCGCGCCGGGATCATCCAGACGAGGCGTGCGGCGTGGTCGCCGGTCCCGTCGGCAGCGACACCCCGACCCGGCACATCCCGATGGACAATGCCGCGCGGTCGATGACCTTCTACGAGTTCGACTCGATGGAGCACCTGCGCGTGTGGCGGGAGATGGACGACCGGGACGAGGAGCCCGTCATCATCTACCACTCGCACACCGCCACCGAGGCGTACCCGTCGCGGACGGATGTCTCCTTCGCCGGTGAGCCGGGCGCGCACTACCTGCTCGTCTCGACCCGCGAGCCCGCCGCGGAGGAGATCCGGTCGTTCCGGATCGTCGACGGCGTGGTCACCGAGGAGCCGGTCCGTGTCGTGGAGGCCAGCGTCGACCCGCACGCCGTCCAGTCCTACATGTTCGGGCAGAGCCCGGCGACGGTCGATTACGAGTGTTCCGGTCGCTGACCTGTCAGCGCCGCAACCGTCTCGTCCCGTCACCGTAGGCACACCCGATCGAGGAGTTCGACATCATGGCCATTGAGGTTCGCATCCCCACCATCCTGCGCAGCTACACCGGCGGCGCCAAGGTCGTCGACGGCGCTGGCGACACGCTCGCCGATCTGCTCACCGACCTGGATTCCCGGCACGGCGGTCTGCGCGGCCGGCTGATCACCGACGCGGGCACGCTGCACCGCTTCGTCAACGTCTACGTCAACGACGAGGACGTCCGTTTCCTCGGCGCACTGGACGCCAAGCTCTCCGACGGCGACAGTGTCACCATCCTGCCGGCCGTGGCCGGCGGCGCGTTCGGCTTCGCCGCGGCCGCGGCGATCAGCTCGCACAGCGCCGCGGCAGTGGCGGCCAGCGGGCACGCCGCCGTCGCGGCTCGCTGAGGTCGGCCGCCATGGCGCGGTACGAAAGCCTGCTCGACGCCTGTGGGGGCACGCCGCTGGTCGGCCTGCCCCGGCTCTCTCCGACGGTGCCCGACGGTGCCCCGCCGGTGCGGCTCTGGGCCAAACTGGAGGACCGCAACCCCACCGGCAGCATCAAGGATCGCGCGGCGCTGTTCATGGTCCGGGCGGCGGAGGAGGCTGGCCGGCTCCGCGCGGGTGACACCATCCTCGAACCGACGAGTGGCAACACCGGCATCTCGTTGGCGATGGTGGCCAAGCTGCGCGGCTACCGGCTGGTCTGTGTGATGCCCGAGAACGTCTCCACCGAGCGGATCCAGCTGCTCCGGATGTACGGGGCCGAGATCATCTTCTCGCCGGCGGCGGGTGGTTCCAACCAGGCGGTCGCCACCGCCAAGCAGATCGCCGCCGAGCACCCCGACTGGGTGATGCTCTACCAGTACGGCAACGAGGCGAACGCGCGGGCGCACTACGAGACGACCGGGCCGGAGCTGCTGCACGACCTGCCCAGCATCACGCACTTCGTGGCCGGGCTGGGCACCACCGGCACCCTGATGGGCACCGGGCGCTACCTGCGGGAAAAGGTCGAGGGCATTCAGGTCGTGGCCGCCGAACCGCGCTACGGCGAGTTGGTCTACGGCCTGCGCAACATCGACGAGGGCTACGTGCCGGAGCTCTACGACGCCTCGGTGCTCTCCCGGCGCTTCTCGGTCGGCACCCGGGACGCGGTGCTGCGTACCCGCCAACTCGTGGAGGTGGAGGGCATCTTCGCCGGCTTCTCCACGGGCGCCATCCTGCATGCCGCGCTGGCGGTGGCGCACGAGGCGGTCCGCGACGGTCGACGGGCCGACGTGGCCTTCGTGGTCTGCGACGGTGGATGGAAATACCTGTCCACCGGCGCGTACGGCGGGACGCTCGCCGATGCCGAGGACGCCCTGGAAGGGCAGCTCTGGGCCTGACCGAGCCGGTCTTCCCGGTACGGGCCGTCGACGTGTGTCGACGGCCCGTACCGCATCCGCCGCGCCGTGAGTGTGTGTCACGTTCGTGACAACTTCCGGCGGATGATTCTTGCCGCCCGGTGCCCCAGCGTAGGCTGCGCAGCGTGACGTACGCGTCGGTAGAGATCATGGCTGAGGCAACGGCCGGCAGGGATGCTACTGACAGTGACAGCGAGACGACTCGATGCGACTGACCGTCCTGGGCAGCGCCGGCAGTTTTCCCGGCCCCGAGTCGCCCTGCTCGGCCTATCTCGTCGAAGCCGACGGCTTCCGGCTCCTCGTCGACTTCGGCTCCGGCTCGTTGTCCAGCCTCCAGCGGTACGCGGGACTGCACGCCCCGGACGCGATCCTGCTGACCCACCTGCACTGCGACCACATGTTCGACGCCGTTCTGTACGTGGTCGTGCGCCGGTACGCCCCGGACGGCCCCTATCCGCCGTTGCCGGTGTACGCGCCCGCCGGCGCACCGGACCGGCTCAGCGCCGCGTACGGCGACGACGGCTCGGTGGAGGACGTCTACCAGTTCTACGCCCTGCAGCCGGGCACCTTCCCGATCGGCCCGTTCGCGGTCACCGTCGACCGGGTCAACCACCCCGTCGAGACGTACGGCGTGCGGCTGGAGCACGGCGGCCGGTCGTTGTGCTACTCCTCGGACACCGCGCCGTGCGCGGCGCTGCTGCGGCTGGCCCAGGACGCCGACGTGTTCCTCTGCGAGGCCAGCTACCTCGATGGCATGGACAATCCGCCGGATCTGCACCTGACCGGCCGGGAGGCCGGTGAGGCGGCGACCAAGGCCGCGGTGGGTCGGCTCCTGCTGACCCATCTGGTGCCCGCCTGGGGGAGTGAGGCGCACACCCTGGAGTCGGCCGCCGGCGCGTACACCGGGCCGATCGACGTGGTCCGACCCGGCGCGAGTTACGACATCTGACCCGTTGGGGTGGGCCGGGCCGCGGTGTTGTGCCGCATTGTTCGCCGTCCGGTCAGCGGGCGGTTGTCTGGCGCACCCGTGACACCCGCACGGTGTGGGCATGCGGATCGCCATCGTGACCGAGTCGTTCCCCCCGGACGTGAACGGCGTCGCGCACTCCGTGGTGCGCACGGCGGAGCACCTGCTCGAGCGGGGCCACGAGCCGGTGGTCATCGCGCCCGCCCCGCCCGGTGCCGGCCGGCGGGGCCTCGACCGGCTGCCGTACCCGGTGGTGCGCATCCCCAGCGTGCCGCTGCCCCGCTATCAGGGTTTCCGGTTGGGCGTGCCCACCACCACCCGGTTGACCGGCGCGCTGCTGTCGGCCGAGCCGGACGTGGTGCACCTGGCCAGCCCGTTCGTCCTCGGCGCACGGGCGGCCACGCTGGCCAGCCGGCACCGGCTGCCCACGGTTGCGGTCTATCAGACCGATGTGGCGGCCTACGCGCGGGCGTACCGGGTGAGCTGGGGTGAGGCGGCGGCCTGGCGCCGGCTCCGGGAGATCCACAACTCGGCGCAGCGGACCCTCGCCCCGTCCACCCGCGCCGCCGCCGACCTGATCGCCAACGGGGTGCAGCGGATCTGGCTGTGGCGCCGGGGAGTGGACGCCGTCCGCTTCGATCCGGCCAAGCGGTGTGCGGCGCTGCGGGAGCGGCTGGCACCCAACGGTGAGTTGCTGATCGGCTACGTCGGTCGGCTCGCCCCGGAGAAGCGGGTGGAGCTGCTGGCGGCGACGTCGCGGCTGCCCGGGGTGCGGGTGGTGGTGGCCGGGGACGGCCCGGCCCGCCGCCAGCTGGCCCGGGACCTGCCCCGGGTGACCTTCCTCGGCGTGCAGCACGGCGAGGAGCTGGCCCGGCTCTACGCCAGCCTGGACCTGTTCGTGCACACCGGACCGCACGAGACCTTCGGGCAGACCATCCAGGAGGCGCTGGCCTCCGGGGTGCCGGTCGTGGCGCCGGCCAGCGGTGGCCCGGTCGACCTGGTCGACCAGGGGGTGACCGGGCTGCTGGTGCCGCCGAACGACGGTGACGCGCTGGCCGCCGCGGTCGCCGAACTGGCCGGGGACGCCGATCGGCGGCGGGCCTACGGGTTGGCCGCCCGGGTCGCGGTCAGTCGGCGTAGCTGGGCGGCCGTCGGCGACGAGCTGATCGGGCACTACCACGCGGTACGCGCCGTGGCCGCCGCCGTTGGCCTGCCGGCCGCCTCGTGACCGGCGCGGCGGGCGGGCTGCGGATCGTGCGGCTCGCCAACTTCGTGACCCCGCGCTCCGGCGGTCTGCGGACCGCGTTGCGGCACCTCGGGGAGGGCTACCGGGCGGCCGGGCACGATCCGGTGCTGGTGATACCCGGCCAGCGGGCCGCCGACGAGTCGCACCCGTGGGGGCGGGTGATCACCCTGCCCGGCCCGGAGCTGCCGGGCAGTGGCGGTTACCGCCTGCTCGCCGGTCGACGCCGGCTGGCCCGACTGCTCGCCGACCTGGCACCGGACCGGTTGGAGGTCTCCGACCGGTTGTCACTGCGCTGGACCGGCCGGTGGGCGCGGGCGCACGGGGTGCCGTCGGTGATGGTGTCGCACGAGTCGCTGACCGGGTTGCTCGGCCAGTGGGGCGCGCCGGACGCGCTGCGCCGCCCGAGCGCCGACCGCCTCAACCGGGCCACCAGCCGGGCGTACGACCGGATCGTCTGCACGACCCGGTGGGCGGCCGAGGAGTTCGACCGGATCGGCGCCGACAACGTGGACCTGGTGCCGCTCGGGGTGGACCTGGACACCTTCCACCCGGACCGGGCCGACCCACGGCTGCGCGCCCGCTACGCCGACCCCGGCGAGTTGCTGCTTGTGCACTGCGCCCGGCTGTCGCCGGAGAAGCGGCCGGAGTTGGCCGTGCAGGCGCTCGCCGAGCTGCGCCGGATGGGCGTACCGGCGGTGCTGGTGCTGGCCGGCGACGGCCCGCTGCGCGGCGCGCTGGCCCGTCGGGCGGCGGGACTGCCGGTCACGTTCACCGGTTTCCTACCGGACCGCGTCGCGGTGGCCGCGTTGCTCGCCAGCGCGGACGTCGTGCTGGCGCCGGGCCCGGTGGAGACGTTCGGCCTCGCCGGGCTGGAGGCGCTGGCCAGTGGCACCCCGGTGGTGGTCAACGCGGCCAGCGCGCTGCCCGAGGTGGTCGGCGACGCGGGCGTGGCCGCGTACGGCTCGGGCGCGTCGATGGCCGAGGCGGTGCGCCGCATCGTGGCTCGCCCGGAGGCGCGGCGGCGGCGTGCGGCCCGGGAGCGGGCCGAGGAGTTCGGCTGGCCGGCGGCGGTCGCCGGGTTCCTCCGGGTGCACGGCGCGGAGGTTCCCCGGGGCACCGCGAGCGAGGTGGATCGCCGCACCGCATAGGGTGCAGGGATGGCGCGACCTGACGGGCGAGGGCCCAATCAACTTCGACCGGTGACCCTGGCCCGGGGCTGGAGCACCCATCCGGAGGGCTCGGTGCTCGTCGAGTTCGGCGGCACCCGGGTGCTCTGCACGGCGAGCGTCACCGAGGGGGTGCCCCGCTGGCGCAAGGGCTCCGGGCTCGGTTGGGTCACCGCCGAGTACGCGATGCTGCCCCGGGCCACCAACACCCGCTCCGACCGGGAGAGCGTCAAGGGCCGGGTCGGTGGCCGCACCCACGAGATCTCCCGGCTGATCGGCCGCAGCCTGCGGGCCGGCATCGACCTCAAGGCGCTCGGCGAGAACTCGATAGTGCTCGACTGCGACGTGCTCCAGGCCGACGGCGGCACCCGCACGGCGGCGATCACCGGCGCGTACGTCGCGTTGCACGACGCGGTGGGGTGGCTTGCCTCCCGCAAGGCGTTGGCCGGCAAGCCGGAGAAGGTGATGCACCGGTCGGTGTCGGCGGTCAGCGTGGGAATCATCGCTGGCGAGGCGCGGCTGGACCTCTGCTATGAGGAGGACGTCGCCGCCGAGGTGGACATGAACGTGGTGTGCACCGGAGCGGGTGACTTCGTCGAGGTGCAGGGCACCGGCGAGGCGGGCGTGTTCGCCCGCGACCAGCTCGACAGCCTGCTCGACCTGGCCGTGGCGGGTTGCGCGGAATTGGCCGAAGCCCAGCGCAAGGCACTCGCGTGAGCGCGACGAGTGCGCTTGCGAGCCCCGCAGTCGCGAACGAAGGTGTTTCCGCATGAACAAGGTCCTGCTCGCCACCCGTAACCGTAAGAAGCTTGTCGAACTCCAGCGGATCCTGGACGGCGCGCTCGGCACGCAGCGGATCGCCCTGCTCGGGCTGGACGACGTCGAGCGGTACGAGGAGCTGCCGGAGACCGGCCTGACCTTCGGCGAGAACGCGCTGATCAAGGCGCGGGAGGGTTGCCGGCAGACCGGCTTGGCGACCATCGCCGACGACTCGGGGCTCGCGGTCGACGCGCTCAACGGGATGCCGGGGGTGTTCAGCGCCCGCTGGTCCGGCCGGCACGGCGACGACCGGGCCAACCTCCAGTTGGTGCTGGATCAGATTGGCGACGTGCCCGACGAGCAGCGGGCGGCCTCGTTCGTCTGCACGGTGGCGCTGGTGCTGCCCGGCGGCAAGGAGCACCTGGTCGACGGTCGGCAGTCCGGGCGGGTGCTGCGTGCGCCGCGCGGTGACGGCGGGTTCGGCTACGACCCGATCTTCCTGGGCGACGGCCAGGACCGGACCAACGCCGAGCTGACCCCGGCGGAGAAGGACGCGATCAGCCACCGGGGCAAGGCGCTGCGCGAGCTGGCCAAGCTCGTCGCCAAGGTGCTGCCGCCCGCCGCCTGAGCAGCACCGGGACGCGGCGGCGCGGTCGGTGACCTCCGACGGCTGTCACCAGCTCTTGGTCACGAGGTCGCCGCCTAGTTCGTCGATCCCGACGCGGTCCTCCGTCGCGAGGACGGTGAGCATCCGTTTGGCCTCGGCTACGGTGGCGATCCGGCCGGTCGAGGTGGCCTGGGCCGTGTCCAGTTCCTCCAGCCACAGTCCGTCGCGCTCCCAGGCGACCTGCACGCAGCCGCCGGAGCGGCCGAAGGCGGTCAGGAAGTCCCTGCTCAGCGGTCGCATCGCGTGGAGCAGAAGGCAGGCCTCGGCCGCGTCCAGGGGCACCTCCTTCTGGAAGTCGTCGCGGTGCTGGTAGGTCGTCTCGAGAAAGTCGGGCGGGGCCGGTCGGGCGACCGCCCGCGCTGATCCGTCGGTCAACCGGCGGACCAGCTCCATGCCGTCGTGCCGGCCGACGGTCAGCTCCCGCCCGTCCTGCTCCGGGTACGCGCCCACCAGGGCGTCCCCCTCCCGTCGAACGACGACGGCGGCGTCCCGGTGGGCGAGCCGGATCCGCACGCCGGTAGGCAACCAGGGCAGGTGCAGGCCGGCGAGCCGGGCGGCCGAGGACAGCCCCTCGGTCGGGGCGTACCTCCCGGTCCACGGGGAGAGCAGCGCCATCTCGACGTCCACGTCGTCGTCGACAGTGACGGGCAGCGCGGCCAGCCGACCAACCCGGCGTCGCTGCCAGGTCAACGAGACCCGGATCCGGGTGCCGGTGCTGCCGTCCCAGTGCACAGTCAGCCCCTCGGCGCGCAGCGCCGCCACCACCTCCGCGCCGATGTCGGCCGTCGTCGGCTGCCCGAACAGGCCGTACGCGACGTGCACCCCCGAGTCGTCGACACCGTTCTCGGCGTCCTGCTGGTGGTAGAAGGCGTACCCCCGGGCGGTGCGCCCCTGCGGTATCTCGGCGCCGATCTCAGTGGTGCCGCAGGTCTGGCAGCAGCTGAAGTTTTCCCGGGCCACCACCCCGGCGGTCGAGAGCGTCCGGAAGGCCGCGGTGAGCCGATCGTTGTCGGTGATTTCTGGCCACTGCGCCTGGGCGGCGAGGTGGGCGCTCAACTCTTCGGTCACCACCGGCCAGGCTCGGGCCTGGATCTCCGTAGGGTCTGCCTCGTCGGCGAGATATTCCATCGTCGCGGCGACGATCGCGGCGGCCGGCAACTCGGCCAGCGCCACCTGACGGCGGACGTGGTCCCGGATCTGCTCGGTGAGCTCAGGCTCCTCGATATCCACGGCGGCGAACCTAGCAGTGCCGGCCGACAGGCTGGTCGAGGGCGGGACCGGACCCTGCCGCCCGCCGCCTGACCCGCGGCGGGCGACAGCGACCCGACGAAGGTCAGCCCAGCGGGCCGACCTCCCGTTCGATGGCGGCGCGCAACTCCGGCCCGGCGACGACGGCGCGGGCCGCCTCCATCACCGGGGCGAGGAACACGTCCGGGCCGGGCTCGCCGGCCGCCGGGCCGAGCGCGGCGACGGCGGCCCGGCCGGCCGGTGACGGCTCCAGCGGGGCGCGCAGTTGCAGGCCGCGTACGCCGGCCAGCAACTCGACCGCCAGCAGGCTGGTGAGGTTGTCCAGGACGGTACGCAGCTTCTTGGCCGCCGCCCAGCCCATCGAGACGTGGTCCTCCTGCATCCCGCTCGTGGGCAACGAGTCCACCGAGGCGGGGGCGGCCAGTCGACGGTTCTCGGCGACGATCCCGGCCGCCGTGTACTGGGCGATCATCAGCCCGGAGTTGACACCGGCGTCGGGGGACAGGAACGCCGGCAGTTCCCGGGAGCGGGTGACGTCGAGCAGCCGGTCCACCCGCCGCTCGGCGATCGCGCCCACCTCGGCGGCGGCGATGGCGAGGAAGTCCGCCGCGAACCCGAGCGGCGCGCCGTGGAAGTTACCCGTCGACTCGACCCGCCCGTCCGGCAGCACGACCGGGTTGTCCACCACGGACACCAACTCCCGGCCCGCGACCGTGCGGACGAAGTCCAGGGTGTCCCGGGCCGCGCCGGCCACCTGCGGCGCACACCGCATCGAGTACGCGTCCTGCACGGCGTGCGCCAGGTCGTCGCGGTGCGAGTCCATCACCCGGGAGTCCTGCAACAGCCGGTGGATGTTCGCCGCCGACGCCGCCTGACCGGGGTGCGGCCGGATGGCGTGCAGCTCGGGCAGGAACGGCCGCTCCGAGCCGAGCATCGCCTCGATGGCCAACGCGGCAGTCACGTCGGCCATGGCGAACAGGTGCGCCGCGTCGTGGATGGCCAGCAGCAGCATGCCGAGCATGCCGTCGGTGCCGTTGATCAGCGCCAGGCCCTCCTTGGCGGCCAGCTCGATCGGCGTGAGCCCGGCGGCGCTCAGCGCGTCGGCCGCGTCCTGCCGCTCACCGTCGGGCCCGAGGACCCAGCCCTCACCGAGCAGCACCAGCGCGCAGTGCGCCAGCGGCGCCAGGTCACCGGAGGCGCCCAGCGAGCCGTGTTCCGGCACCCACGGGGTGATGTCGTGGTTGAGCAGGTCGACCAGGGCCTCCGCGACCAGCGGTCGGACCCCGGAGCGGCCCAGCGCGAGGGACCGGACCCGCAGCAGCATCATGGCCCGGACCACCTCGCGCGGCATCGGCGCACCCACCCCGGCGGCGTGCGAGCGGATCAGCGCGTGTTGCAGCTCGGCCCGCCGCTGCGGGGCGATGAAGGTGTTGGCCAGCGCCCCGAACCCGGTGGAGACCCCGTAGACGGGCCGGCCGGACGACTCGATGCCGTCCACGATGGCCCGGCTGGTCGCCATCGCCTCGATGGTGGCCGGGGCGAGGACGATCGTGGCGGTGCCGCGGGCCACCGCGAGAACATCGTCGGCGGTGATCCCGGTGGGCTGGATGGTCACGGTCGTCATGGCGTTACTCCGTTGCGAATTACCTGGCGGATCAGGGGGACACCGGGCCGGTAGGCCAGGTGCAGGTAGGAGGGGGCGTCCAGCACGATCAGGTCGGCCCGCGCGCCGGGGGTGAGCACACCGACGTCGTCGCGGCGCAGGGCCCGCGCGCCACCGGCGGTGGCGGCCCAGACCGCCTCCGCCGGGGTCATCCGCATCTCGCGGACCGCCAGGGCCACACAGAACGGCATCGACGAGGTGTACGACGAGCCGGGGTTGCAGTCGGTGGCCAGCGCCACCGTCACACCGGCGTCGAGCAGCCGGCGCGCGTCCGGGTAGGGCGAGCGGGTGGAGAACTCGGCACCGGGCAGCAGGGTCGCCACCGTCCGGGTCCCCGGCCCGTCGCGGTGGGCCGTGCCGGCCAGCGCGTCCACGTCGGCGTCGCTCAGGTGGGTGCAGTGGTCGACGCTCGCCGCGTCCAGCTCCACCCCGAGCCGCACCCCGCCGCCGGGGCCGAGCTGGTTGGCGTGGAGCCGTACGCCCAGCCCGGCGGCCTGACCGCTGGCCAGGATCGCCCGGGCGTGGTCGACGTCGAAGGCACCCCGCTCGCAGAACACGTCGACCCACTTGGCGTACGGCGCGGCGGCGGCCAGCATCGGCCCGCAGACCAACCCGACGTACTCGTCCGGGCGGTCGGCGTACTCGGCGGGCACCACGTGTGCGCCCAGGAAGGTGGTCTCGGTGCTGGTCTCGGCGGCGATCCGCAACGAGCGGGCCTCGTCGTCGACGGTCAGCCCGTACCCACTCTTGATCTCCATGGTCGTGGTGCCCTGGCGCAGCGCCTCCCCGCGCAGCCGGCGCACGGTGGCCCGCAGCTCGTCGTCGGTGGCGGCCCGGGTCGCGCCGACGGTGGTCCGGATGCCGCCGCCGGTGTAGGGCTCACCGGCCATCCGGGCGGCGAACTCGGCGGCCCGGTCCCCGGCGAAGACCAGGTGGGCGTGGCTGTCCACGAAGCCGGGCAGCACGGCGGCCCCACCGGCGTCGATCCGCCGGTCGACGGCCGGGGCGGACGCGGACGGCCCGACCCAGGCCACCCGGCCCTCCTCGATCAGTACGGCGGCGTCGCGGTGGATGCCCAGCGGACCCTCGCCGGCACCGTTGGTGACCAGCTCCCCGATGCCGTCGACAAGCAGACTGCTCATGCGGGTATCACCGCCTCGATGGCGGCCGACAGCTCGGCTGGCACGTCCACGCTCAGGTGTTGGCCCTCGGCCACCACCACCCGGCCGTCCACGAGCACCTGCTCGACGTCCCCGGCGGTGGCCGCGAAGAACACCCCCACCGGCGGTACGCCCGCGGTGCGGGCGCTGTCCAGGCGGACCGTCACCAGGTCGGCGCGGGCGCCCACGGCGATCCGGCCGGCGTCGGCCCAGCCCAACGCGGCGTGGCCGGCGGCGCTGGCCGCCGTGAGCAGGTCCAGCGGCGCGAAGTGGCCGCGCCGGCGGGTCCGCAGCCGTTCGTCCAGCTCCACCGCGCGGGCCTCCTCGAACAGGTCGACCACGGCGTGGCTGTCGCTGCCCAGGCTCAACCGGATGCCCGCGTCGGCCATCCGGCGGGCCGGGCCGATCCCGTCGGCGAGGTCCCGCTCGGTGGTGGGGCAGAGGCACACCCCGGTCCGGCTGTCGGCGAGCAGGGTCAGGTCGGCGCCTGTCGGATGGGTGGCGTGCACGGCGGTGGTGCCCGGCCCGAGCACGCCGTGCTCGGCGAGCAGCGCGGTGGGCGTGCGCCCGTGCACGGCCCGGCACTCGTCGTTCTCGGCGGGCTGCTCGGAGAGGTGCACGTGCAGCGGTGCCCGCCGGTCCCGGGCCCAGTCGGCGACCGTACGGAGCTGGTCGGCCGGGACCGCCCGCACCGAGTGCACGGCCGCGCCGACCCGGACGTGCGAGTCCGCCGGCTGGAACGCCGCCGCCCGTTCGGCCCAGCGGGCGGCGTCGCCGTCGCCGAATCGCCGCTGCGGCCCGGCGAGGGGTCGACCGTCCACGCTGGAGGTCAGGTAGCAGGTGTCCAGCAGGGTGAGTCGGATCCCGGCGTGCGCGGCGGCCTCCACCAGCGCCGCACCCATCGTGTTGGGGTCGTCGTAGGCGCCGCCGTCGGGCCGGTGGTGCAGGTAGTGGAACTCGCCCACAGCGGTGATCCCGGCGAGCGCCATCTCGGCGTACACCGCCCGGGCCAGGGCCAGGTAGGTGTCCGGGTCCAGCCGGTCCGCGACGGCGTACATCCGGTCCCGCCAGGTCCAGAAGTCGCCCCGCCCGCCGTGGGTGCGCCCCCGCAGCGCCCGGTGGAAGGCGTGCGAGTGCACGTTGGCCAGGCCCGGCAGGGTCAGGCCGGGCAGTCGGGTGGCGTCTCCCAACACCTCCACTCCGGCGGCGGGGCCGCCGGCCCCCGCCAGCGGCGTCACCGCCGTGAACCGGCCGTCCTCGACCTCGATCAGCACGTCGGGCGTGGGTTCGGCGTGCTCGGGCAGCCAGGCGTACTCGGCCAGCCAGCGGGTCGGTGTCAGCGGCATGTCAGCTCCTGGAGCACCCGGGCCAGCGCGCGTACCCCGGCGGCGCAGTCGTCGTCGGTGGCGGCCTCGGCGGGGGAGTGCGACACCCCGGTCGGGTTGCGCACGAACAGCATCGCGGTGGGCAGGTGCGCGGCCAGCACCCCGGCGTCGTGCCCCGCGCCGGTCGGCAGCACCGGCGCGTCCAGCAGCGTGGCCAGCCGTTCGGCCAGGCCGCCGTCGAAGGCGACGAGCGGCGTCGCCGACTCCTCGGTGACAGTCACCACCGTACCGTCGCGGCGGGCCCGCTCGGCGAGCTTGCCCCACACCGCCTCGACCAGCCCGGTCAGCGTCTGCGGGTCAGCGGCGCGGGCGTCCAGCCAACCTGTCACCTTCGACGGGATCGCGTTCGTGGCGTTGGGTTCGACGGCGACCCGGCCCACGGTGGCGTGGCCGCCGCGCAGCCGGGCCTCCTTGTTGGCCGCCAGCACCGTGAACGCGTAGGTGAGCATCGGGTCGCGGCGGTCGGCCATCCGGGTCGTACCCGCGTGGTTGCCCTCGCCCACGACGTCGAAGCGCCACCGGCCGTGCGGCCAGATCGCGCTGGCCACCGCGACCGGCGCGTCCGTCTCGGCCAGCGCGCGGCCCTGCTCGACGTGCAACTCCACGAAGGCGCCGAACCGGCCCAGCAACTCCGGGCGGGCGCCCGCCGGCCGGTCACCGAGCGCCTCGGCGAAGCTCACCCCGGCCGCGTCGCGCAGGCCGGCCGCGCGCTCGGGTGACAGCACCCCGGTGAGCAGCCGAGACCCCAGACACGGTACGCCGAAACGCGCACCCTCCTCCTCCACGAACGCGGCAAGCACCAGCGGCCGGTCCGGGGTGACGCCCCGAGCGCGCAGCTCGTCCACGGCGAGGAACGCGCTGACGATGCCGAGCGGCCCGTCGTACGCCCCGCCGTGCGGCACCGAGTCGAAGTGGCTGCCGGTGAGCACCGCGTCCGCACCCTCGGGGTCACCCCAGTGGGCGAAGAGGTTGCCGTTGCCGTCCTCGGTGACCGGCAGGGCGCGGTGCTCGGCCTGCGCCCGGAACCAGGCGCGCAGCTCCCGCTCCGGCGCGGTCAACGCGTACCGCAGATAGCCGCCGCTGTCGGCGTCACGCCCGACCGGCGCGATCTCGTCCCACAGGGCCCGGAACCGGCCGGGAAGGTCCGCGGTCACGCTGTGCTCCTGTTGTTCGCGACTGCGGGGCTCCGCTGCGCTGCACTCCTCGCGCTCACGCGGCACCCTCGGCCATGGGCGTGCGGAGGCCGGTGCGGCCCGCGACGTCGCGGGCGATGTCGTAGCCGGCGTCCACGTGCCGGATCACGCCCATCGCCGGGTCGTTGGTGAGCACCCGCTCGATCTTCTGCCCGGCGAGGGCGGTGCCGTCGGCGACACAGACCTGCCCGGCGTGGATCGACCGGCCGATGCCCACCCCGCCGCCGTGGTGGATCGACACCCAGGACGCGCCGCTGGCCGTGTTGACCAGGGCGTTGAGCAGCGGCCAGTCGGCAATCGCGTCGGAGCCGTCGGCCATCGCCTCGGTCTCCCGGTACGGGCTGGCCACGCTGCCGGCGTCCAGGTGGTCGCGCCCGATGACGACCGGGGCGGAGAGTTCGCCGGCGGCGACCATCTCGTTGAACCGCACGCCCGCCCGGTCCCGCTCGCCGTACCCGAGCCAGCAGATCCGGGCCGGCAGGCCCTGGAAGGCGACCCGCTCGCCGGCCATCCGGATCCACCGGGCCAGCGGCTCGTTTTCCGGGAACAGCTCCAGGATGGCCCGGTCGGTGGCCGCGATGTCGGCCGGGTCGCCGGAGAGCGCCGCCCACCGGAACGGGCCCCTGCCCTCGGAGAACAGCGGCCGGATGTACGCGGGCACGAAACCGGGGAAGTCGAAGGCACGCTGGTAGCCGGCGAGCTGTGCCTCCCCGCGGATCGAGTTGCCGTAGTCGAAGACCTCGGCGCCGGCGTCCAGGAACCCGACCATCGCCTCGACGTGCGTCGCCATCGACGCGCGGGCCCGGTCGGTGAACTCGGCCGGCTTCGCCCGCGCGTAGTCCCGGGCGTCGGCCAGCTCCACCCCCACCGGCAGGTACGACAGGGGGTCGTGGGCACTGGTCTGGTCGGTCACGATGTCGATGGCGACCCCGCGGCGGAGCAACTCGGGGAAGACCTCCGCCGCGTTGCCGACCACGCCGACGGAGAGCGCACGCCGGTCCCGCTTCGCGGCGAGCACCCGTCGTACCGCGTCGTCCAGCGAGTCGGCGACCTCGTCCAGGTAGCGGTCCTGCACCCGACGGTCCAGCCGGGTGCGGTCCACGTCGACGATCAGGCAGACGCCGCCGTTCATGATGACGGCCAGGGGCTGCGCGCCACCCATCCCGCCGCAGCCGGCGGTCAGCGTGAGCGTGCCGGCCAGGGTGCTGTTGAACCTCTTGGCGGCCACCGCGGCGAACGTCTCGTAGGTGCCCTGGAGGATGCCCTGGGTGCCGATGTAGATCCACGATCCGGCGGTCATCTGCCCGTACATGGTGAGGCCGAGCTGCTCCAACCGGCGAAACTCCGGCCAGGTCGCCCAGTCGCCGACCAGGTTGGAGTTGGCCAGCAGCACCCGGGGCGCCCACTCGTGGGTGCGCAGCACACCGACCGGGCGGCCGGACTGCACGAGCATCGTCTCGTCCTCGCGCAGGTCGGTAAGCGTGCGGACCAACGCGTGGTACGACGGCCAGTCCCGTGCCGCCTTGCCGGTGCCGCCGTAGACCACCAGGTCGTCGGGGCGCTCGGCCACCTCGGGGTCGAGGTTGTTCATCAACATCCGCAGGGCGGCCTCCTGCTGCCACCCGCGGGCGGTGAGCTGGCTGCCCCGTGCGGCACGGACGGGCTGGGTCATCTCGGGTCTCCTCCGGTCATCCGCGGAACAACTGACGGCGGGCCGCGGAGGCCTCGAACGCCTCCAGTCGGCGTTGGGTGTCGGCCGGCGCGGCGTCGCAGATCGCCTGCAACAGCACCATGGCCAGGGTCATCGGGGCGGTGTGCAGGTCGAAGACGAGCTGCGCGCCGACCGCCGCCGGCAGCACCACGTCGGAGTGCTCGGTGGCGGGGCTGACCGGTGAGTCGGTGATCGCCACGACGGTCAGCCCGGCGTCGCGGGCGTCGCGGAGCGCGTCCAGCGTCTCCCGGGGGTAGCGGGGCAGGACGAAGGCGAGCAGGGCCGACGCCCCGGCCTCGGCCGCCTGCTCCAGGCGGTCGGTGAGCAGGCTGCCGCCGTCGTCGAGCACCCGTACGTCCGGGTGCACCTTGGCCGCGAAGTACGCGAAGTACGCCGCCAGCGGCGCGGCGGCGCGTAGGCCGAGCACCGGCAGCGGGCGGCTGGACGCGAGCAACCGCCCGGTCTCGGCGATCCGGTCCCGGTCGGCGAGCTGACCGGCGAGCCGGTCCAGGTTGCCCATCTCGGCGCGTACCGCCTGCTGTAGCTCGTTGCCGGCGTCCGCCGACCCGGCCGGCGTCGCGACGGTCAGGTCCCGCAGCCGGCGGCGCAGCGCCGGGTACCCGTCGTGGCCGAGCGCGACGGCGAACCGGGTGACCGACGGCTGGCTGACCCCGGCCAGCTCGGCGACCTCGGCGGCGGACAGGTACGCCACGGCGGAAGCGTGCTGCACGAGGCAGTGCGCGATCCGGCGCTGGGTGGGGGTCAGCCGCACCCCGTCGAACAGGTCGAGCAGATCGGTGCCGCGCGCACCACTTTCATTCACGGGCCGACTCTATGCATGGAATCTTTCACCTGGCAAGGCGGCGTCCTCCGACGTCACGGTGTGGTTCCGCGCCGTCCGGAGGGTGTGCGAGGGCACGTGCTGACGGGGCAGTCCGGACTCGGAGGTCATCGGTACTATCCGCTCGGCGAGACGACGGAGGAGCGCCCATGCAGCCGGAAAGTCCCTACAGGTTCACCCGCGTACTCGGCGGGTCTCTGGTGGGAAAGGCATGGGCCGCCGTCGACGGACAGGAACGCCCCGCGACAGTCGTCGTGCTGGACGGGCCGGCGGCGACGGACCCACGCTGGCGCGAGGTCTTCGCCCAGGCCGTCGGGATGTTGGCCCAGGCGCCCGGCGGCCACCCCTACGCCGAGGCCGACCTGACCTCGACCAACCCGTGGGTGGCGTACGCGGGCGACCAGCCGGACGTTCCGGAGCGACTGTTCCGACTCCTTCAGCAGGACTACCGGGCCGAGGACGCCACCGTGTCGCTCGGTGACTCCACCGCCCCGGTGAGCGGCACCCCGGTGTCGACGGGTGCCTGGAGCCAGGGCCCGGCGGGTGACGCCGCCCCGGGCGCGCTGGCCGAGACGACCCAGCAGGTCGCCCTGTACGCGCAGGCACCGTGGTCCGCGCCGGTCTCGGCGGCCCCCTCGTCCGGCGTGCCGGTCCCGCTCGACCGTGAACCGTTCGGGATGCCCGGCCGGCGGATCGCGCCGGTCCAGGTCGTCCGGAAGCGCCGCGGCTGGCTCCCCCTCGTCGCCGGTGGCCTGGCGATCGCCCTCGTCGCCGGTGCCCTGGGGTACGCCCTCGGCGGGTCCGGTGACGAGGAGAAGGCGCCGTCGGAAACCACAGCCCTCTCGCCCTTCCGGGCGACCCAGGCCTCCATCAACAAGGCGAAGTTCGTCGGCGAGCTGGCACCGCTGGGCGAACCATGGCTGCCCGACGTCAGCGGTTGCGTGGTCTACAACGACGACGGCGGCCCGGATCTGCCACCGGACGAGGAGCGCCACGTCTACTGCCCGGACGGGGCACTGCAACTGCACTTCGTGCTCTTCCGGGAACAGGCCCAGCGGGATGCGGCGCGCGCCCACCGCCAGGACCTGAACCTCGCTGCCGGGACGCTCGCCCCGGGGCTGAAGGAGGCGACCCGCACGACCGGCGGCAAGACCGGCGTGCCCGGCAGCTACGTGGAGTACGCGTTCCGGGTCGAGACCGGGACGTACTGCGGCCTCTGGTGGAATCGGGACGACTCCAACGGCGTCCTGGTCATCGAGACGCCCTGTGAGGCCGGCATCGCGGGCAACTGGGAGGCGCTGCGAGACCTGTGGCGCCGGTACAGTTGAGGCCCCGCGTGCCACGACCCGCTCTGGGCGGCGACGGCGATGGAGGCCGTCGTCCGTTGACGACGGCTGCTCCGTACGATCGCACGGTGCACATGGTGACTGACTGGTTCAACAGCCTGGGGCGCCCGGCGCGCTTCGTCGCCCTGTGCCTGCTGTTGGTGGCGGTGGCGTTCCTGGTCCTCGGCAGGTGGGACCTCGCGCTCGCCATCGGCGCCGGTGCCCTGCTGGGGTGGGTGCTGCTGAAGCCGGTCCGGATCACCTGGGCCATCTTCGTGGTGGCCTTCATGGTCCCGGTGACCATCGACCTCGGTTACCCGACCAACCCGTCGTACACGCTGCTGCTGCTCCTCTTCGTCCTCGCCGGCTGGGGGCGGCTGCACCACGCCGAACGGGACGGGTGGCCGCCGCGACGGATCGGTGCGGCACTGCTGCTCCCGTTCTGCGCCGTCCTCGCGGGCGTGCTGCACTGGCACGGCATCAAGCCGGTGGTCGTCGGCGTCGCGCCACTGCTGTGCATCGGCGTGCTGGTCTGGCACCTCGTCGAGGAGGCCCGCCGTGACCCGAAGCTGATCCTGCGCATCGCCGAGGTGTTCACCTGGGTCAGCGTGGCCGTGGCCGCGCTCGCCAAATACCAGACCCTCACCGGCACCTGGCCGCTCTTCGACCAGTTCGCGTACGACTGGACGTACACGTCCGTGTTCGACCCGACCCGGGCGGCCGGGTTCTTCGGTCACCCGATCGTCTACGGGTCCTTCGCCATGGCCATGGCGCTCGTGGCGCTGACCATCCGGGGCAGGTACTGGTACATCCCCTTCACCGCCAACCTCATCGGGCTGGTGCTGTCCGGCACGCGCAGCGCCTGGGTGGGCACCGCCCTCGCGCTCGGGATCTGGCTGCTCCTGAACGTGCGGAGGATCGCCTGGCGTGGCGTGGCCGCCGGGGCCATCATCACCGTGGTCGCCTTCGCCGCCGTCGCGGTCAATCCGTCGACCTTCCGGGTCGGCTCGTCCGAGCCGCCGCCGACCTGGGTCAGCCCGACCGAACCGGGCACCAAGCCGTCGCCGAGTCCCTCCACATCCTCGGTGGACTCGGTCGGCGTGGCAGGAGCACGGATGTCCGACCCG
This sequence comes from Micromonospora sp. NPDC049101, assembly GCF_040648675.1. Taxonomy (NCBI): domain Bacteria; kingdom Bacillati; phylum Actinomycetota; class Actinomycetes; order Micromonosporales; family Micromonosporaceae; genus Micromonospora; species Micromonospora sp. NPDC049101. Next base: position 222,539 of record NZ_JBEZED010000014.1, read on the forward strand.
GTGGGATCGGCCAGCGCGAGCGCCCGCTTCGAACGCATCGCCGTCGCCTGGGACGGCATCACCCGGGACTGGTCCACGGTCATCTTCGGTAACGGCCCGGAGTCCAGCGTGCGCTACCTGGAGGACGTCGGGATCGGGGACGGGCAGGCGCAGGTCTTCGACAACACCTACCTGACCATCTGGCACAACTTCGGCCTGGTCGGACTGCTCAGCCTGCTCAGTCTCCTGCTGGCGCTGTTCCGGCGTTCCCGGTCGCTGGCCGGTCGACTGATCATGGTCGGGTTCGCCGCGCAGATCTTCTTCTTCGACGTGTGGCTGTGGCTGAGCGCCGTGGCCGTCCTGCTCCTGGCGGTCAGCCTGGGTGCCGCAGGCAGTCCAGGGGCACCGCCCTGGGCCCTGCGGGACCTGGTGCCAGGCCGGCAGCGGGCCGCCGGGCGAGACAGCGCCGCCCACAGTCACTGACCGCGCGACCTCTCAACAACCCCCTGAAAAGAATGGCCCCAATGAACGACGACACTGGTCCCCGTGGCCGGACCACGCGTGCCGGCGGTAGGTTCGTCCGCGGCATCTGGCTCTTTCCGGCCCTGCTCACGGTCGTTCTGCTGGGGCTGACGGCCCTGCAGATCAACGGCTCCTCGGTGGGCATGGTGCACACCATGTTCTACGGCACGCAGCCGGACCCGGACCTCCTGTTCAACAATCCACAGGGAATCCGGGCCGACGAGTGGAACGTCAACACCCAGATCACCGTCGCCCAGGAAGCCGCCAACTACCCCCGGATCAACCCGAATGTCGGGCAGGGGGAGGACATCTCCCTGATCAGGGATGTCCCGTACAAGGAGTGGTCGGCGGTCTTCAAGCCGCACAACCTGGCCTTCCTGGTGCTGCCGTTCGACTACGCGTTCGCCTTCAAATGGTGGCTGATGGGCTACCTGCTCATCCTGAGTTGCTACTTCTTCGTGCTGGCGCTGATGCCCGGGCAACGATGGTTCGCCGCCGGGCTCGGGCTGGCCCTGTTCTTCAGCCCGTTCGCCCAGTGGTGGTACCAGTACGTCACGTTGTCGTCGATGTACTACGCCCTGTTCGCGGGCACGGCGCTCATCCTCCTGATGCGGTCGAAACGGTTGCTCACCACCGTCGGCTGGGGTGCGCTCCTGGCGTACGTGCTCACCTGCTTCGCGCTCGTGCTCTACCCGCCGTTCCAGGTGGCCTGCGCCCTGGCGGTGGCTCCGTTCGCCGTGGGCTTCCTGATCGAGCAGCGTCGTGCGCTACCGGGCCGGCTGCTGCTGCGGCAGTTGGGCGTCGTCGTCGCGTCGCTGGCGGTCGCGGGCGCCCTGATCGGTGCCTTCGTCGCGACCCGGATGACAGTCATCGAGACCATCCAGAACACGGCCTACCCGGGTAAGCGCGTCGTGGAGAGCGGCAACTTCGCCTTCGTGCACCTCTTCTCCGGGCACACCAGTCTCAACCTGCAGTTCTCCGCCAAGGCCGAGCTCTACAAGGTGATGAGCAACCAGAGCGAGAACTCCAACTTCCTGCTCGTCTTCCCGTTCCTGGTAGTGCCCAGCGTGTTCCTGCTGATCAAGCTGTACCGTGCCCAGCGGACCATCGACTGGCCACTGCTGCTGGTCAGCATCACGCTGCTGGGGTTCCTGGTCTGGCTGTTCGTCCCCCACCAGGAACTGCTCGGCAAGATCCTGTTCCTCAACCTGGTGCCGCACGCACGGCTGCTCATCGGCATCGGTCTGCTCAGTTTCGTCGGGGTGATCCTGTTCGTGCGGCGACTGCTCGACGAGCGCATGGGCCTGCCGAGCCGCAAGCTCGTCATCGGGTACACCCTCGTCGTGCTGCTCGCCCAGGCGCTGCTCACCCTGCACGTGGAGCGGGCCTTCCCGGACTACATGCAGGATCGCGGCCTGGTCCTGTCACTGATCCCCATCCCGCTCGTCGTGTTCCTGCTGCTGCGTAAGCGGTTCGCCTGGGGCGCGGCCGTTCTGCTGGTCTTCTCGGTCGCCATGACGGCGTTCATCCACCCGCTGTACCGCGGCACCGAGGTTCTGACGCGTACGCCGCTGGCGGAGTCGATCCGAGCCATCGAGGCCGAAGACCCCGACGCCTCCTGGGCCATCGAGTCGGGTGGGGTGCAGAACTTCGCCTACATGAACGGCGCCCGCTCGTTGTCCGGCGTCTACGGCTACCCGCAGTTGGATCTGTGGCGGACGGCGGACCCGCAGGGCGAGCAGGACTTCATCTACAACCGCTACGCCCACGTCTGGTTCGTGTTCAACCGGGATCCCGCCCAGAACGTGCCGACCACGTACGCGCTGGGGACCTCCGACCACTTCGAGATCACCACCGAGCCGTGCGGCGACTTCCTCCGCCAGCACCAGGCCCGGTACCTGCTGACCGTGGAACCGCTCAACGAGCCGTGCCTGGAACTGCGCGAGACGGTCCGCTACCCGGCCGCGACGTTCCAGATCTACAAGGTGCGGTAAGGAGTTGGGGCCGGGGCCGGCCAGCGGCGGGCCCCGGCTCCACCCGAACCCACGCGGGCTTAGGTCAGCGCGGGTTGTGGTCAGCCTAATGAGTTCTGGGAGTTGGCTGGTGGGTGCGGCAGACTCCTGGTGGGTAGCCGCTGGCGGATGAGCACTCGCGCAGCCTGGACGTGGTGAG